>DATKAG010000046.1:0-3220 GCA_035498355.1 Myxococcales bacterium
CGGGTCGCAGCGACCAGCTCGCGCGCATCCTCCGCCAGGCGGCGCAGGCCGTCGACTTCCGCGGGCTGCAGAGCCCCCTGCAGCGCGGGTTCTACGCCCGGCGCCTCCTGCAGACTGCGGGCGGGATGCAGGCGGAGAAGGAGCTGCGCCAGCTCGTCCAGGCGCTGCAAGCGCGGGGGTTCGATCCCGGCCAGGTGGAGCTGGCGACGCGGCAGGTCTCCCGCACCCTGCAGGCGCTGGAGGAGGCGGCGCGGCGGGTGGCGGACCGGGAGCAGAAGGCGCGCGACCCGGAGGCGCGGGGGGACAAGTCGCTGCTCCACCGCAGCCTCTCCTCCCTCACGCCCGACGAAGTGAGGCGCATGCAGGCGGTGGTGCGCAAGCTGGCCGAGCGGCTGAAGACGCGGCTCTCCCGGCGGCGCAAGGTGCGGCGCCGCGGGCAGCTCAGCGTGCGCCGGACGCTGCGCAAGAACCTCTCCACCGGCGGCGAACCCTGCAAGCTGGTGTTCCGCGCCCGCAGGCCCGAGCGGCCGGAGATCGTCGTCCTCTGCGACGTGAGCGACTCGGTGCGCAACGTCTCCCGGCTGATGCTGCAGTTCGTCTACACCCTGCAGGAGCTCTACGCCCGGGTGCGCAGCTTCGTCTTCGTCAGCGACCTGGGCGAGGTGACGCAGATCTTCAAGAAGACCGACGTGAGCACCGCGGTGGACCTGGCGACGGCCGGCCGGGTGATCAACCTCTCCGCCAACTCCAACTACGGCCACGCTTTGAAGCTCTTCCACGCCAGCTGGCTGGGCTCCATCACCCGCCGCACCACGGTGATGGTGATCGGCGACGGCCGCGGCAACTACAACCCGCCCAACGCCTGGGCCCTGGCCGACGTCAAGCGCAAGTGCCGGCGGCTGATCTGGCTTTGCCCCGAGGACCAGAGCTCCTGGGGGTTCGGGGACAGCGAAATGCCCCTCTACGAGCGCCACTGCCACCGGGTGGAAAGCGTGCGCTCGCTCGACGACCTGGCCCGGGTGGCCACGGAGCTGATGCCGTAGCCGCTGCCGTGCGGATGGGCGCATGTCATGCTACGAATCCGCGGACTTTCATGGGCTATCAGGACCCCCACGACTGGCAGGAACAGCTCCAGGCGTCGCTGCGCCGGGCGCAGGAGGCCATCGCCCGCGGCACCACGCAGCAGGAGCAGATCGTCCGGGAGTGGACGCAGAACCTGAGGACCGCCTATCCGGACTGGGGCCGGGAGCGCTGGCAGCGGAGGCTGGAGCGCAAGCTGCGCCGCAGGGCGGAGCGCGAGGCGAAGATCGCCAACGCCAGCCTCTTCGAGGGGTACCTCTGGCTGCTGGGCGCCATCGTGCTCTTCATCATCGCCCTCTCTTCCTTGCCCTTCCTCTGGTGGCTGATCTTCCCCGCCGCCGGCCTGGGCTCGCGGGGAACGCGGGTGATCGCCCGCCACACCGGCGTCACCCGGGCCACCGTCACCGAGCCGGCCCCCACCCAGAACGGCAGCCGGATGAACACGCCTACCGCCGAGCAGCAGCGCGAGCAGCGCTTCGGCTCCCTGGGCCGGGAGTACGGCGCGAGGGCGGCCCAGCCGCCGGCCTCCGTCCCGACAGCCCCCGCCCGGGGCCCCGTGCCCCTGCAGGATCCCCGCGACGCCCGGGTGGACGCCATCTGCGACAAGATCCTCGCCGAACTGCGCGCCTCGCCCGACGCGGTGAAGGACATCTTCATCAAGCCCGACGAGACCATCGCCGCCCTGCGCGCCACCTGCCGCAACCTCACCCGGCGGGAGCGCGACCTGCGCAAGTTCCTCTCCCCCCAGGACGACGAGCGGCTGATGCGCGAGCGGGAGGCGCTGCAGAAGCGGATCGAGGCCGAGGCGGACGAGGTGACGAAGATGCGGCTGGCCTCGGCCCTGGCCGCGCTCGACGCCCAGCGCGACCAGCGGGTGGAGCTGGCCCGGGCGGCGGCGCGCTTCGACGCCGAGCACACCCGCATCTCCTACACCCTGGAGAGCCTCTACACCCAGGTGGTGCGGATGCGCTCCGCCGACAGCTCCAGCGTGGACGTCTCCGGCGCCGGCCTGCGGCGCAGCCTGGACCTGCTCTCCCGCGAGGTGAACGCCCTGGCCGACGCGCTGGAGAAGGTGAACAGCGGCGAGGCGGACCGGATGAAGCAGTCCGCCGTCGGGCCGGCCACCGACTCGGCGGCCTCGCCGCCCGCCGCGCCGGGAACGAGGGAGAAGGCGTGATCCGCACCTTCCGGGGAAAGGCTCCCAGGGTGGCCGCCGACTCCTTCGTGGCCCAGAGCGCGGCGGTGATCGGCGACGTGGAGATCGGCGAGCGCAGCAGCATCTGGTACGGGGCGGTGCTGCGGGGCGACGTGGAGAGCATCCGCATCGGGAGCGAGACCAGCATCCAGGACAACACCGTCATCCACGTGGACTCGAGCGGGTTCGGCACGGTGGTGGGCGACCGGGTGACGGTGGGGCACAACGTGGTCCTGCACGGCTGCCGGATCGGGGACGACGCCCTGATCGGGATCGGCAGCATCGTCCTCAACGGCGCGGAGGTGGGCGAGGGGGCGATCCTCGGGGCGGGCAGCCTGGTCACCCCGGGGACGAAGATCCCCGCGGGGATGCTGGCGCTCGGCTCCCCGGCGCGGGTAAAACGGCCGGTCACGGAGGAAGAAAAGCGACACACGCGCGCCGGCGTGGCCAACTACGTGCAGCTGGCGCGGGAGCATCGCTGAATGCCGCAGCAGGAGCCACTGGACAAGCCGTCCGCCCTCCGCGGCGCGCTCCTCTTGCGCGATTTCACCGACGTGGGGCTGAACATCCTCGCGGAGCTCGCCGCCCAGCGCAGCGTGGGGCAGGGGACCTACGCCTTCCAGGCGGGCGACCCTTCCGACGCGCTCTCCTTCGTCGCCCGGGGCGTCCTGCAACTCGTCCCCCGCGAGGGCGGCGCGGCCCTGGGAGAGGTCCATCCGGGCGACACCGTGGGCGGCATGTCGCTCCTGGTGGAAGGGGAGCACCTTCTCTCCGCACTGGCGGCGACCGACGTGGAGTTGCTGGAGATTTCTCGCGAAGCCTTCGAGGGGATCAAGCAGACGCACCCCCGCACGGCCCTCAAGCTCACCTTGGCGCTGGCCCAGGACCTGGCAGAGAGGCTGCGGGAGGCGAAGGCTCCGCTGCGGGAATTCCTCGTCTGGCAGA
>DATKAG010000047.1:0-31969 GCA_035498355.1 Myxococcales bacterium
CCTGCTGCTGCAGCGCCTGGCGGAACTGGGCCATGTCCATCCGGTTCTCGCGCGCCAGCTGCTCCACCAGCTTCTGCACCTCGTCGTCGCCCACCTCGATGCCCAGGGCGCTGGCCTCGCCGGCCACCAGCTGCTCGTCGACCATCTGCCCCAGGGCCTGCTTGAGGATCTGTTGGCGCTGCGAGTCGCCCACCGGCCCCGCCGGCGCCCGGGAAAGCTCCGGCCCCACCCGCTCCTCCACCTCGGAGAGCGTGATGGGATGCCCGTTCACCACCGCGGCGATCCGGTCCTTGATCTCCGCCCGGGCGGCGAGGGGCAACAGCGTCAGCAGCAGGAGGCGGCGCATGGGGGCGAGACCATAACGGAACTACTTGAGCAGCGCGAGCGCGGAGTCGTCGATCTTCACCTGGGCGCCGGTCCGGAGCTGCTGCAGGAGCTGCCGCTCGGCCTGGGCGCGCTTCTCCGCGGTGGCCCTCCGCTCCGCCTCCCCCTTCACCTCCTCGAACTTGCGGGTGCGGGGCGCCCGCCGGCCCAGCACCTTGAACACGTGGTAGCCGTAGGGGGAGGCGACCACCCCGGAGAGCCTGCCGCTCGGGAGCGAGAAGCAGGTGTCGTCGAACACCTTGGGCATGGTCCCCTTGGAGAACCAGCCCAGGTCCCCTCCGTTGCGCGCGTCGGGCGAGGTCCCGTTCTGCCGGGCCACCTTGTCGAAGGGCGCCCCGGCGCGGAGCTGATCGAGCACGCTCTTCGCCTCCTCCGGGGTGCGCAGGGCGATCTGCAGGCAGTGCACCGCTTCCGGGACCTCGAAGAGGGCCTGGTGGGTGTCGTAGTACGCGCGGACCTCGGCCGGCGAGGCGCGCTCCGCCCGGGTCTGGTCGGCCACGTACTTCTCCGCCAGCAGGCGATCGCGGGTGTCGTCGGAGAGCTGCTCGGGATTGAGGCCGGCCCGCGCCAGCTGCTCGCCCCAGGCGGCGCCGCCCTTGCGGGCGTCCTCGGCCAGGGCGTCGGTGGCCCGCTGCACCTCCGCATCGCTCACCGAGAACCCCGCCGCTTTCGCCCGCTGCAGGACGATGGCGCGGTCGACCAGGGTGTCCACGATGGCCCGGGCGAGCCGGGGGATCTCCTGGGGCGAGACCTTGGCGGACGTCTCCTCCGAGCCCTGGCGCATCCGGTCCAGCTCGGACTGCACCCGGGAGAGCGGGATGGGGGTGCCGTTCACCACCGCGGCCGCCCGGGGAGGCGGGGCCGCCGGCTCCGGGGCCTTGCGGCAGCCCCCGAGGAGCGCGAGGAGTCCGAGCGCGGCCCCCCGGATGGAGCGCCCGATCACGGGCGGCCTATTGTCCCGACTGAGAAATCCGCCGACATTCGGCCGCCGCCTCGACGGCGCGCTGCTTCCTCGCTCGTCGGTTGAATACGTCCATGTATTCGCCCTCCTCGCTCGTCGCATCGCTTGCGATCCGGCGGCCTCGGTGTGACGCCGGATTTCTCAGTCGGGACACTAGTTCCCGCCGATCTTCGAGGCGGCGGTGGGCGGCGGGCCCTTCTGCGCCGGCCCGGGGGACGGCTGGACCGGCGCCACGGGCGGCTGCGCCTGCGGGTGGCCGGCGGAGATGGGAGGCTGGGCGATGGCGGGCGCGGCAGGGGCCGCCTCCACCTGCACCTTGTCCAGCTCCTGCTCGTTGATGCTCACCTTGGTGCCCTCGCGCAGCTTGCGCACCCATTCGTCGTAGTCCCGGCTGCGCCGCTCGCGCGCCATGCGCTGGCGGATGGAGTCCTTGCTCTCGTCGAAGGTGCGGTTCATCGCCACCGTCTTCACCTGCAGCTTCACCAGCTCCACCCCGGCCGGGGTGTCGAAGGGAGCGGACTTGTCGCCGGGGTTCTTCAGCTCGAAGGCGCCGTTGGCCAGCTCCGGGTTGTACGCCTTGGCCAGCTCCTCCTTGGAGAGGAAGCGCAGGTCCCCGCCCATGGGCGCGGAGAGGGGATCCTTGCTCTCCTTGATGGCGGTGGTCTGGAAGGCGTTCACCTCGCCCTTCTTCTCCCGGGCGTCGATGTCCTTGATCAGGGCGGCGGCCTTCTTGTGCTGCGCGGCCCGCTCCTTGGCGTCCCTGGCGGGGAGGAGGATGTGGAAGACGCGGGCCCGCTCCGGCTTGACGAAGTCGTCCAGGTGGGCGTCGTAGAACTTCTTCAGATCCTCGTCGGAGATGTCGGTGCCGGAGAGGCGGGAGTCGAGCTGGTGCCGGATCAGCTCCTGGATCATCGCCCGCTTCATCTGCTCGCGCACCGCCGGGCTCTTGTCGTAGCCCTGCCGCACCGCCTCCTGGGCGAGGAGTTCGTTGCGGATCATGTTCTCCAGGAACTCCTTCTTCCGCTCCAGGGTGGTGTAGCGGGCCCGGAGGAAGGGGCTGGTCTCGTTCAGGCGCTGCTTGAGCTCGTCGGCGGTGATGGTTTCGCTGCCCACCTCCGCGACCACGGGGCCGGACTTGTCGGCCTTCTTGCTGCAGGCGGCGAGAGCCAGGGCGAGGCAGAGGACGCTTCCGAAGCGGAGGTTCATGCGGCGGGTCCTTCGTGAGGGGGCCGGGTGGAGATACCAGACGAAACAGGGGGGCGGGAAGCTTTAGTTCCCTTCCCTGGCGCAGGTGCGCAGCTCCCGGACGAGCTGGCGGGCGCTCTCGAGCACGGCCCCTCCGGAAGCGGCCGCCACCAGCTCCATCCCCGGGGTGAGGCGGTATCGCCCTTTTCCCTTCGCCACCAGCTGCGCCAGCCGCACGGGGTCCAGGGCGGCATCCGGCCCCAGCTGCACCACCAGCCGGCCCGGGCCGCTCTTCAGCCCCCGCATGCGCAGGGCGCGCAGCTCGTTCTTCAGGGACATCACTTCCACCAGGGCATCGACTTCCGCCGGAGGCTCCCCGCACTGGTCCCGCATCTCTCCCTTGGCGTCGTAGAGCGACTCCTCGCTGGTGGCCGAGGCCAGCCGCTTGTAGAAGAAGAGCCGCTGCTGCACGTCGGGGACGTAGTCCTCGGGGATGAGGGCGGGGACGGGCAGCTCCACGTCGGGCTCGAAGTCCTGGCGCACCTCCTCCCCCTTCAGCTGGGCGACCGCCTCCTCCATCAGCTGGGTGTAGAGGTCGAACCCCACCGAGGCGATGTTGCCGCTCTGGTCCGGCCCCAGGAGGTTCCCCGCCCCCCGGATCTCCAGGTCGTGGGAGGCGATCTGGAAGCCGGCGCCCAGCTCGGTGAACTGCTGCAGGACCTGGAGGCGCTTCTGCGCGTCGCGGGTGATCTTCCGCCGGGCGGGGATGAGCAGGTACGCGTAGGCCCGCTCCCGGCTGCGGCCCACCCGCCCGCGGATCTGGTAGAGCTGCGAGAGCCCGAAGTGGTCGGCCCGGTCCACCAGGATGGTGTTGGCGCTGGGGATGTCCAGGCCGCTCTCGATGATGGCAGTGCAGAGCAGCACGTCGTGCTGGCGGTCGATGAACTCGGTCATCACCCGCTCCAGCTTCCCCTCCGGCATCTGCCCGTGGGCCACCGCGATCTTCGCCTGGGGCACCAGCTTCGAGAGGTAGTCGAGCACCCCGTGGATGGTCTCGATGCGGTTGTGGAGGAAGAACACCTGCCCGCCGCGGGCGAGCTCCCGCTCGATGGCCTCCTTGATGGTGGGTCCGTCGAAGCGGGTGACGAAGGTGCGGATGGCCCGCCGGTCCACCGGCGGGGTGCCGATGATGGAGAGGTCGCGCACGCCCATCATCGCCATGTGCAGGGTGCGGGGGATGGGGGTGGCGGTGAGGGTGAGCACGTCCACCAGCTTGCGCAGCTTCTTCAGCCGCTCCTTGTGCTTCACCCCGAAGCGCTGCTCCTCGTCCACCACCACCAGCCCCAGGTCCTGGAAGCCCACGTCGGGGGAGAGCAGCCGGTGGGTGCCGATGAGGACGTCCACCTTTCCTTCCCGGGCGCGCTGCAGGGTCTTGTGGATCTCCTTCTCGTCGCGCAGGCGGGAGACCATCTCCACCGTCACCGGGTAGTCGGCGAAGCGGCGGGAGAAGGTGCGGAAGTGCTGCGCCGCCAGCACGGTGGTGGGCACCAGCACCGCCACCTGCTTGTGGTCCTCCACCGCCTTGAAGGCGGCCCGCAGGGCCACCTCCGTCTTCCCGTAGCCCACGTCCCCGCAGACCAGGCGGTCCATGGGCTTCTTCTCCTGCATGTCCCGCAGCACCTCGGAGATGGCCCGGTCCTGGTCGGGGGTCTCCTCGAACTCGAAGTCGGCCTCGAACTGCCGGTACATGGAGTCGGGCGCGGAGCAGGCGTAGCCCTGGTGCGCCGCCCGGGCCGCGTAGATGTCGAGCAGCTCGGCGGCCATCTTCAGGAGCTCTTCCTTCACCCGGGCCTTGCGCTTCTGGAAGGTCTGGCTCTTGAGCGAGTCGAGCTTGACCTTCTCCGGGTCGCCGCCGGCGTACTTCTGGATCTGCCGCAGCCGTCCCACCGGCAGGTAGAGGCGGTCCTTGCCGGCGAACTGGAGGAGGATGAAGTCGGCGGCGAAGCCGCGCACGTTCAGGCGGGTGAGGCCGTCGTAGCGGGCGATGCCGTGCTCGACGTGCACCACCAGGTCGCCCTCCTTCAGGTCGCGGAAGTCGGCGCCTTCCGCCCCGAACGTGCGCGGCTTGCGCGCGGAGGGGCGCGCCCGCGCCCTGGGGCCGAACACGTCCTCGTCGGAGAAGACGGCCAGGTGCTCGTGCGCGTCGATGAACCCGGCGCTGATCTCGCCCACCACCAGGTGTGCGTGCACGTGCGCGGACCAGCCCGCCTGGGCCAGCGGCGCGATCTGCGCCATCAGATTCCGATCCAGCAGGAGCCGCCGCGTCCGCTCCGCCTGGGCGGAGGAGTGGCAGGCGATCACCGCGGCGATTCCCCGCTCGCGCAGCGACTCCAGCCTCCGCGCCAAAGGCGTCAGCGCCCCGTCCTCGCCGTGGTGGCTCTCGATCTCCGCCCGCAAGTCCGCGGTGCGCTGCAGATCGAAGTCGATCTCCGCCGTTCCCGCCGCCGGCTCGGTCCCCAGGGTCAGCCCCGAGAGCACCAGAAGCGGCGAGGCCTCCACCACCGGCCGCAGGTCGCGCTCGTGCAGGAAGTGCTGGTCGGGCGGCAGCGCCAGCTCCCCTCTCTGGCGCGCCTGGGCGAAGGCCTCCTCCAGGGCGCTCCAGAGATCGCCCCACTGCCGCTCCAGCTCCAGCGGGTCGTCCAGCACCCAGATGGCGTCCCTGGGCAGGTACTCGGTGAGCGGCGAGAGCCCGCCCGGGTAGAAGCCGGGGAGGATGGCGGAAAGCCCCGCGGCGAAGAGCTCGTCGTCCTGGGAGAGGGTACCCAGGTCGTCGATCAATTCGCGCAGCTGCCGCGAGGGCGTCTCCACCGCGTCGGCCGCCGCCCGCACGGTGGCGATGGCCGCCTTGCGCCCCTCCTCGTCGAGGACGATCTCCCGCGCGGGGCAGAGGGAGATCTCCTTCAGCTCCGCGATCGTCCGCTGCGTCTGCGGATCGAAGGAGCGGATCTTCTCCACCAGGTCGCCGAGGAATTCCAGCCGGGCCGGCTGCGCCTCCAGGGGAGACCAGACGTCGAACACGCCGCCGCGGATGGCATAGGTGCCCGGATCCTCCACCACGGGGACCTTGGCGTATCCCGCGGCGCCCAGCTTGCGCGCCAGCTCGTCGCGGTCCTGCTCCATCTCCACCGAGACTTGCAGGCTGCGCCGGTCGAGCGCGGCCCGGGGCAGGACGCGGCGGCCGATGGAGCGGATGGAGCAGACCACGATGGGGCGCTCGCCCAGGTGGAGGCGGAAGAGCGCGGCCAGGCGCGCCTGGGCCGCGAACCGGTCGGGGGTGAGCCCTTCGTAGGGCAGGACCTCGTCCGCCGGGATCCGCACCACCGCCCGTTCGTCGTCCGCGAAGAAGCGCAGGTCCTTCTCCAGCGCATCGGCGGCCTCCTCGTCCGGCTCCAGGCAGACCAGCGGTCGCTTCGAGTCCCTGCAGAGCTGCGCCAGCGCGTAACCGCGGGCGGCGCCGGAGAGGCCCCGCGCCTGCGCCCGGCGGCCGCCGTCGCGGAAGGCGGCGAGCAGCTCGGCGAGGGCGGTGGCGCTCCCCCGCTGGCGCGCGGCGAGGAGCGAGGCTGGGGACGAGGTCGTTTCCAAAGCGCACGACCGCCTCCGCGCGGGTGCGCGGGGCGGGGCCCGACTTCTTAACGGCAGAGCGGGAAGGAATCAAACCCCCCAGCCAGCCGACCTTTTACTTCAGATGGTCGAAGCCGGAGCGCCTGGGGAGCGGGCGCGGTTGGCCCAGCTCGGTGAGCTGGATGCCCTTCCCGGGCACGATCCTTCCCACCTCGGCCGCTTTCACCGCCTGGGTCAGCGCCGCGACTCGCTTGCGGGGCACCGCCAGGATCAGCGCGTAGTCCTCCCCACCGCCCAGGGCCAATTCCATGCCGAAGGGAAGGCGGCGCGCGGCCTGGCCCAGGGGCAGGGCGCTGCACTCCACCACGGCGCCCACCCCGCTCTCTTCGCAGAGGTGGCCCAGGTCCTGGAGGAAGCCGTCGCTGACGTCGATGGCCGCGCTGGCCCAGGGGGCGGCGCGCAGCGCCTCGCGCACCAGCGGGAAGGGCCGGCGCTGGGCGCGGACGGCCGCCCTGGAGGGATAGGGCCTGAGCCCGGCGGCCGCGTCGCCCAGCGCCCCGACCACCACCAGGGCGTCGCCGGGCCGCGCCCCTTTGCGGGAGAGCGGCCGCCGCGCCTCGCCCAGGGCGGTGATGGTCACAGTCCAGGCGGGGGCGCGGGTGACGTTTCCCCCGATCAGGGCACAGGAGAAGCGGCGGGCGAGGGGGGCCATTCCCCGGGAGATGCGGCGGGCGATCTGCAGGGCGCGGGCGCTCCTCGGCACCCCCAGCGCGCAGAGGAACCAGCGGGGCCGGGCCGCCGCGGCGGCCAAATCCGAGAGGTTCACCGCCAAGGCCTTCCAGCCCACGTCCTCGGGGGAGAAGCGGCGCAGGTCGAAGTGCACGCCTTCCACCACTGCGTCGGTGGTGGCCACGAGCTGCATCCCCTTTTTGACGGAGACGGCCGCGCAGTCGCTCCCCGGGCCCAGGGTCACCCCCCGGCCGCGGGGAAAGGGATCGAGGAAGGCCTGGATGAGAGCGAATTCGCCGGTCAAAGGCAAACGATCACAGCCCGGCGCCGGGAGGCTCGATGGGCACGATCAGGGTGAACGTCGAGCCCTTGTTCAGCTCGCTGCGCACCGAGACCTCGCCGCCGTGCGCCTCGACGTAGCTGCGGACGATCGAGAGTCCCAGGCCGGCGCCGCCGTACTCGCGGGAAGCGCTGGAATCGGCCTGGAAGAAGGTCTCGAAGATCTTCTGCTGCAGCTCGGGAGCGATGCCGATGCCGTTGTCGTTCACCGAGATCTGGAAGTACCCCGAGCTGCCGAAGGGGCCGGCCCGGGAGGGGGGCCGGTCGGCCGGGCCCGCCTTGATCACGATGTGCCCGCCCGCCGGGGTGAACTTCACCGAGTTGGAGAGGAGGTTGACCACGCACTGGCGGATCTTGTCCCCGTCCACCACCACGGTCCGGATGCTGCGCGAGACCTCGGAGGTGAGCTGCAGGTTCTTCTTCAGGCTCTGGGGGAGCACGCTCTCCATCGCGCTCTGCACCACGTCCTCCAGGGGGGTGGGCTTGCGCACCAGCTGCACCCCCCGGGCCTCGATGCGGGAGAGGTCGAGGATGGAGGAGATCAGGCGCAGAAGGGATTCGCCCTTTTCCAGAATCGTCTTGAGGTAGTCCTTCTGCTCGTCGTTCAGGTCGCCGGCCAGGCCCGCCAGCAGCATCTCGCTGTAGCCGATCACCGAGGTGAGCGGGGTGCGCAGCTCGTGGGAGACGGTGGCGAGGAAGTTGGACTTGAGGCGGGAGAGCTCCTGCAGCCGCTCCAGCGCGTCGGAGAGCTTCTTGTTCTTCTCCTGCACTTCCTTGTAGCTCTCGGTGACGCTCTCGATGTGCAGCTGGCTGGAGATCATCGCCTTGTGCGAGGTGAACACCAGCACGTCCACCAGCCGGGCGAAGTGCTCGAGGATCATCCGCACCGTGCTCTCGGGCGCACGGCGGATGCGGTCGATCAGCGACTTGGCCTTCTTCAGGTCGAACTCGCCGTCCAGGGCCTTGAGGTCGGCGCCCAGGTCCCCCAGCTCCTCGGGGAGGAAGGGGCCGAAGATGATCCGGCCCAGCATGTCCCCCTCGTAGAGGATGGGCATCATCAGATAGCGCAGCCCGCTGAAGCAGTTGCGGGAGGCGATCACCGGCAGCGCGTTGCGGGTCTCCAGCGGGCGCACCTTGATGTGCGTCACCGTCTCGGTGCAGAGCCTGCGCCCGTTGGGGCCGGTGAACATGTAGGCGCAGAAGTCGCCGGAGGCGACCTTCATGTCCACCAGCTTGGTGCCGTCCGCGTCGAAGACCTTGAGCCCCACCTTGTAGAGGTCGACGAAGGTCTTGCAGACGTTGGTGAAGCTCTGCAGGTCGAGGAGCTCCCCGAGCACGAGCTGCTTTTGCAGGATGCTCTCGGCCACGGGTCAGGCTCCGTCCGTTCCGGTCTTGGGGGGAGTTCCGTTGGAGGCGGCGGGAGGCTTGCCCCCGCCGGTGGGGCCGTTCATCTCCGGCGGATCGACCAGGCACTTGCGCACCTCTTCCAGGAACGCGCGCCGGTCCAGGCCGATCTTCTGCGAGACCATGTAGGTCTTGTCCACCTGCTCGTAGGTGAGATCGACCAGCCCGAGGAAGGTCTCCACCACCCCCTCGCCGCGCACCGCCACCGCCTCGTAGACCGGCTGGCGGTTCTCCTTGCGCATCTTCTCGATCGCTTCCTCGGTGGAGGCATCGCCCAGGTCCTTCTTGTTCCACTGCACCACGTTGGGCATCGAGTCGATGTCCAGGGCGTTGGCCTTGAGGTTCTCCACCATGTTCAGCCAGTACTTGTAGTTCTCCTGCCGCTTGGAGGGCTGGCTGTCGGCGATGAAGGCGATGGCGTCGGAGCCCTGCAGCACCAGGCGGCGGGTGGCGTTGTGCATCACCTGGCCGGGCACGGTGTAGAGCTTGAGCTTGACCTTGAAGTTCCCCGCCGGGAACACCAGGGGCAGGGTGTCGAAGAAGAGGGTGCGGTCGTCGGCCGTGTCCAGCGTCATCAAGTGGCCCCGCAGCTGCGGCTTGATCCGCTGGTACAACGCGCGCAAGTTCGTCGTCTTCCCGGAGAGACCGGGGCCGTAATAGACGATCTTGAGCGTCAGCTCGCGTTGAGCCGTGTTGAACTGCACGCCGCGATCACCCGCCTCGCGCGAGCCGCGTGGGCCCGGGCGCGGTCCCCAGTCAATCTAGGTAGTTTCGCCTGAAATGGAGCGTCGCGCCAAGTCCGTTTCGCCCCCCGCCGAAGGGGTGCGCGCAGCTAGGCTCCTGTCGCACCCCGGAGCGCTTTTCCCGCCCAGAAATCGGCCGCCTCGGCGGGGCTGCGGAGGATGCGGCAGCGGGGGAGCGATTCCACGAACAGCCGGCCGTAGCCCTTGCGCGTCATGCGCCCGTCGAGCACGGCGACGATGCCCCGGTCGGTGGCGGTGCGGATCAGCCGGCCGAAGCCCTGCTTCAGGGCCAGGGCGGCCTGGGGCACCTGGTAGCCGAAGAACGCGTCCTGTCCGTCCGCCCGCAGCCGCTCGATGCGGGCGGCGACGATGGGCTCCGAGGGCGAGGCGAAGGGCAGCTTGTCGATCACCACCAGGCTGAGCGCCTCTCCGGGCACGTCGACGCCTTCCCAGAAGCTCTGCGAGGCGAAGAGCACGCTGGGCCGCTCCCGGAAGCGCTTGAGGAGCTGCGCCTTGGGGGCCTCCCCCTGGAGCAGCGCCTGCCAGGGCAGCTCCGGGGCGAGCAAGGCGTGGACCGCGCGCATGTTGCGCAGGGAGGTGAAGAGCACGAAGGCGCGGCCGCCGGTGACGGGCAAGAGCGAGCGCAGCTCGTCCGCCACCGCCTCCGCGAACGAAGGTTCGCGCGGGTCGGGCATCCTTCCGGGCAGGTAGAGTGCCGCGTTCGCCTGGTAGTCGAAGGGAGAGGCCAGCACCCGGGAATCGAGGGGGAACAGCGGCCCGGACGGGTCGGAGAGCCCGATCCGCTGCGCGAAGTACCCCAGCTCTCCCGCCACCGCCAGGGTGGCGCTGGTGAAGACCACCGGGCCGATGCGGTCGTAGAGCTTGTCCTGGAGGATCCCCGCCACGTCGATGGGCGAGGCGTGGAGGAAGAGGTGCCCGGCGCGCGCCTCGGCCCAGTGGATCAGGTCCGGCGCCGGCTCCCCGCCCTCGAAGAGCGAGAGGTCCGCGCTCAGCGAGAGGCAGCGGCGCTCCAGCAGGGCCAGGGTGTCGTCCGCCTCGGCGGAGAGGGCGGCCCCCAGCGCGCGGGCCAGCTCCAAAAGCTTTCGGCGCTCCCCTTCGGCGGGCCGCAAGGCGCCGGCAGCGAGCGGCCAGCGGGCGCTCTCGGCCTGCTGCGCCGCGCCCTGCTTCGGGGAGGGCCGCGGCGCCGTCTCCTCCGGCGCCGTGAGCAAAGCCGCGTCGAAGAAGTCGCGCCCCTCCCGCAGGAGCCGCGTGGCCAGGCCCGCCGCCTCCAGCATCCCCGGCTTCGCCTGCAGGGCCTTGAGCGCGTCGCGGGCCAGCTCCGCCACCCGGAAGCTGGAGAGCTGCACGCCGAAGTGCTCGGTGGCCACCTCCTCCACCGCGTGGGCCTCGTCGAAGATCACCGCGTCGTAGCCGGGCAGCACCGCGGCCCCGGCGTCTCCCGCCGAGGAGCTGCGCAGGGCGAGGTCGGCGAAGAAGAGGTGGTGGTTCACCACCACCAGGTCCGCCTCCGCCGCCTCCCGGCGCATGCGGAAGACGAAGCAGCGGTCGTAGTGGGCGCACCTGGACCCCAGGCACTGGTCGGCGGTGGCGGAGAGATCGCGCCAGGAGGCGAGGTTCTCCGGCACCTCCGCCAGCTCGGCGCGGTCGCCGGTCCGGGTGGTCTCCGCCCAGCGGGCGATGCCCGCGAAGAGGGCGGACTCCTCGCGCACCGCGAAGGTGGGGTTGCGGTTGAACTCCTCGAAGCGGAGCAGGCAGAGGTAGTTCTGCCGGCCCTTGAGGAAGGCCACCTTCGCGTCCACGCCCAAGGCGCGCAGGAGGGGGACATCCTTCTCCAGGAGCTGTTCTTGTAGCGTCTTGGTGGCGGTGGAGACCACGGTCTTGAGCCCGCTGCGCGCCGCGGGCAACAGGTAGGCCAGCGTCTTGCCCGTGCCGGTGCCCGCCTCCACGATCAGCGCCCGCCCGCGCCCGAGCGCCTCCTCCACCCGGGCCGCCATCTGCAGCTGCGGATCGCGCGGCTCGTAGCCGGGGAGCACCCGGGAGAGCGCGCCGCCCGGGCCGAGCACCTCGCGCAGCGAATCGGACACGGCCCCGTTCTACCGCGCGAGCAGCACCAGGGGCACGGGGGAAAAGGAGAGGAGGAAGAGCAAGGCGCTGGCCGCCACCAGGAGCCGCCGCCCCCCGTCGATCCGCTCCTCGGGCGCGGCCAGGGCAGGATGCCCGCCGAGCCCCAGGCCCATCAAGAGGCCCCAGAGGATCCAGCCGAAGAAAGCGCTGAAGATGCCCAGGGCGAGCAGGGCCGCGGAGACCGGCGGCCCCAGCGCGCGGTGCAGCCGGGGGGAGGCGCCGAAGAGCACGTGCCCTCCGTCGAGCTGGCCCAGGGGCAAGAGGTTGAGGGCGGTGAGCAGCAGGCCGAACCACCCGGCCACCGCGATGGGGTGCAGCGCGAGCTTGTGCCCCTCGGGCAGGGCCCCGACGGCGAGGCGCTGCACGATCTCCATCCCCAGCGGGTACCCCAGGTCGAACGCGTTGCCCGGCAAGGGCCAGGTCCCGGTCTGGAACCACTGCAGCGCGCTCTCGAACAGCGTCCATTGGGGCTTGGGAGGCTCGAGAGGCACCAGGGTGGACCAGCGCAGCCCCAGGACCAGCACCGGGATGGTGGCGACGAAGCCGGCGATGGGTCCCGCGGCCCCGATGTCGATCAGCGCCTTGCGCGTCCTGGGCAAGGAGCGCAGGCGGATCACCGCCCCCAGCGTCCCGATCAGCGAGAGCAGCGGGGCGGGGATGAAGAAGGGCCAGGTGGCGTCCACCCCGTGGCGCCGGGCGAGGAAGAAATGGCCCATCTCGTGCGCCAGCATGATCAGGATCAGCGCCAGCGAGAACCCCAGGCCGTTGCGCAGCTGCTCGCTGGTCGAGGGGGTGGGAAGCTGCGTGTCGGTCAGCAGGGTGCCGGAGAGGAAGGCGGAGGCGAAGGTGAGGAGGAAGAGGAAGACGTTGAGCCGCGGCGGCCGCAGGGCGCCGAGGGTGCCGGGCCCGGGCGGGGGCGGCGGCAGAAGGGTCTCTTCAGCTCCCTCGCCGGGTTCCACCGGACAGCCATTCCCACGCTTCGCGCAGCAGATCCAGCCCGAAGCGCGGTTTTCCCTGCAGGCGGCGGGAAAGAGCACGGTGGGCGCGGGCCTGCTGCCGCTGCCCCAGGGTGTCGAGGGTCCGGGCCAGCCTGTCGTGCAGATCGGCCGTCTCCACTCCCAGGGCCAGCGCGCCCCGCCAGCACTCGACCGCCTTCTCCAGCCGGCCGCACTCCAGAAGCGCCGTCCCCAGCCCCCGCAGGGCCTCCGCGTCGTCGCTGCGCGCCGCCACCGCCTTCTCGAACCAGGGCACCGCTTCCCGCCAGCGCCCCTGGTGCGAGAGCGCGGTCCCCATGCGTTCGAAGGCCGCGGCGAAGCCGGGCTGCAGGGAGAGGGCCCGGGCGATGCGCCCTTCGGCGGCCGGCGCGTCGCCCTGGAGCAGGTCCATCTCCGCCAGCGCCAGGTGCGCCTTGAAGGCCGTCTCGTCGATGGCCAGGAGCTTCTCGCAGGCTTCCCGCGCCGCCGCCGCCGGCCCCCGGCCGCCCAGGGCGAAGTCGAGGGCCAAGGAGAGCAGCCGCTCCTGGGCGTCGCTGAAGCGGGGATCGCGGCGCGCCGCCTCCAGGTAGGGATCGAAGCTGCGGTTGGGATCGGGAACGCGCACGCCCATCTCGTGCGCGGCGCTCATGTCCCGGCCGCGCAGGTAGGCCACGTACGCCTCCACGTCGCCCGTGGGCCAGGAGGTCCCGGGCGGATCCTCGCCCAGGGCGCGGGCGATCTCCGCCGCCGCCTCGTCCAGGGCGGGAAAGAGCTCCTCGCGGGGGCGGAGCACCACGTGGTCGAGTGCCAGGTGCTTCTGCGGCGAGTCGACCAGGAGGATGCGCAGGCGGACGCGATCGGTCAGCTCGGCCGACCCGTGCAGGAGGTACTCGGTCCCCTCGGGAAGCCCGATGTGGCAGGCCTCCTCCAGCGTCCAGGGCGAGGAGGCGACCACCCAGCCATGTCCCGGGGTCCGGTTCCCTCCCGTCAGGGGGCCGTCGGCGGTGAGCTGGGCGAGGCTGGCGCTCAGGCCGGGCGGCTCGCTCAGGCGCTCCGCCAGCATCCGCGCCAAAGACCTGGCGTAGACCCCCTGGGCCGCGTCGAGCATCCTCCCGCTGCCGTCGAGCGGCACCGTGAAGGGAAACACCATCATCTGTTTGGCCAAAACCACGGACCCCCGCCCGCTTCCATATTTTAGTGCCTCAGCGGGCGCGCGGCAGGTGAGCCGGCTCACACATCCGCCAACTACCTGGTCTTCGTCGCTTTCAAGTCCGCCGGCGGGGCGGCGGGGGGGACCGGCGGGGGGCCGTCGGGGTCGAACTCCACGATGTTGCCCCGGTTGATCCAGAGCCAGAAGAAGGGCTTCTGCGCCTCGCGATCCTTGGCGAAGACGGTGTCTCCCGCCGCTCCGGGGAAGGGCTTGCCCAGGCTGCTGAGAGCGGAGCGGAAGTCGTCGCGGCTGTAGGGGCGCTTCTCCTCGATCACCTTCTTGAGGATGGCGGCGGCGTCGTAGGCGTGCGCCTCGAGGAAGCCGGGCGCCCGGTGGTAGGCGCTGCCGAAGTCGTCGACGAACTTCTTCGTCGCCGGCCGCTCCGAGTTGGGGAAGAAGACGTCGACGAAGATGCTGCACTGCACGTAGCGGGCGACGCCCGAGCGCTCGTCCACCAGGTCGGGCGAGTCCCAGAGGCTGGTCCCGAGGAGCTGCACGGTGCGCAGCTGCTCGTTCTTCGTGGTGCGCTTCACCACCTCCAGCTCCTTGGTGTCGCAGCCGGTGGTGATCACGTCCTCGGCGGCGATGGCGGGGGCGATCAGCCGGACGGTGCGGGCGGAGTCGGGGATGAAGATGGCGTCGAAGTCCACGATGGGCGCCTGCTGGTTGCGCAGCTGGCTGAGCGCCTTGCGCCGGCGGTAAGGGTCGGTGATCTCCTTGTTGATCTTCATCGCCTCGTCGGAGAACTGCTGGCGCTCGTCGAGGTCGGCGGCGGTCCGCCCCACCATGTGCTGGACGAAGGGCTTGAAGGTGGTGGTGCGCAGCGGGTAGTGCTCGAAGGCCCGCACCTCGGCGCCCCCCGCGTCCACCGCGTCCCAGAAGTAGCGGGCCATCTCGTCGCCGTAGGTGGAGTCGGGCTGGAGGATGCCGAAGCTCCTGGCGTTCAGCTTCTTCTGCGCGTAGTCGGCCACCGCCCGCGCCTGGGCGCTGGAGGTGGGCATGTCCCGGAAGACCCACTCGCCCAGGGCGGTGAGCCCGTCGGCGCGGGAGAGGGAGAGGATGGGGATGTTGAGCTGCTGCGCCCGGGTGGCGGCCGCCAGCCCCTCGGCGATGCCCAGCGGGCCGAGGATGGCGATGACCCCCTTCTGCGCCAATTGCTCTACCGCCTCCGCCGCGGAGTCCGGCTCCCCCTTGGTGTCCACCACCTCCACCTGGAGATTGCCGCGCCCCTGCAGATCGAGGGTGAGGGCGATGCCGTTGAGCGCCTGGTCGGCGAAGCCCTTCAGGTCGCCGGTGAGCGGCAGGGCGATGCCGATCAGGTTGGGCTTCACCGCGGCGGTCCCCTGGGCCGCCGCCTGCAGGGCGCGGGCGTCGGAAGCGTAGGGGCCCTGCGGGTCGGCGGAGAGCAGGTCGCGCGCCAGGTCCTCGGCGTGGGCCCGGTCGCCGGTGTGGAACTGGATGCGGGCGAGCTTGAGGGTGGCGGGCGCCCAGGCCGGCGACTTGCGATCCAGCTCGGAGACCAGGGTGGCCAGGTCCCGGGCGGGGGCGGCGTCCAGGGCCACCTCGAAGAGCTTGAGGCGCATCGGCTGCTCCGCCGCGGGAGCGGTCTCCAGGGCGCGCGCCGCCCAGCGCATCGCTTCCGCCGGCTGCCCGCTGCGGGCGTACGACTCGGCCAGCGCTACCGCCGCCTTGTTCTTGTCGCCCTCGCTCATGGCGGAGGTGTCGACCGGCGGGAGCGGGGCGGCGCTGCCCAGCTTGTTCTGCACCGCCGCCAGCTCCACCGCGGCCACGTTGCGCAAGGGCGAGGAGGGCTTCTTTGCGAGGAAGTCCTGCAGCGCGGCCTGGGCTTCGGGGAGCTTGCCCGCCTTGGAGAGCGCCTGCCCGCGCCGGACCATCGCCTCGTCCGCCAGCTCGCTGTCGGGGAAGCGCTGGTTGAAGGAGGCGAACTGCTGCGCCGCCAGCTCGTACTTGCCCTGGTCGAAGGAGGCCATGGCCGCGCGGAACTCCGCGGATGCCGCCTGCTCGTACGGTATCTGTTGTCCGTTGACCGTCACCGTCCGCGCAGGGGCGCAGGCGCAGAGCGAGAGGAGGAGAAGGGCTTTCAACCTCATGGCGATGTGCCTTGTACCTCAGAACTCCTGCACGTAGGCGCCCTTGGGCGGGGCGAACTGGAAGATCGCGTCCGGCAGCCCCTGGTCGATCTTCGCTTCCCCGAAAACGATCTGGTTCAGGTCCCCCTGCGGGTTCGTCACCAGGCTCGCCAGCACCTGCCCGTCCTTCCCCACCACGAAGAGGAGCTTTTTCACTCCGGCCACGGGCTTGAGCGGGGTGAGCTCCAGGGCATCCCCGGCGGGCAGCCCCGGGGGAGCGCGCGCGGCCTTGGGGGAGAACTCGGTCAGGAGGTTCCCCTTCCCCCAGAGGAAGGTGAAGGCGCTGCTCAGCTGATCGCCGCCGAAGTTGCGCTTCACCTGCGCCTCCTGGTCGTCGGGGCGCCAGATCCAGAGGGTGGCGCCCTGCAAGTACAGGCTGCGCTGGTCGGGCTTGTCGTAGTCCCAGCGCACCAGGCCCGGCTTCTTCACCCGCACCGTCCCTTCCGAGTCCTCGGTGCGGCCCATGGCCACGTACGTGTAGCGCTGGCGGAAGCTGGCGGAGAAGTCCTTGGTCTTGGCGTAGAACGCCTGCACCCGCCGGGCGATGGCGCGCCCCGGGTCCTTCTGGGGAGCGGCGAGCAAGAGGGCGAGGAGCAGGGCCATGGGATCTTCGACTCCCCGTCAGGGCGGGGACTTCAAACGCCGGGAAAGCTTCGCCGCCAGCAAGGTGAAGCGGTCGCGAAGCTGGACGCGCGCCGCCAGGGAAAGATCTCCCGGGGCGCCCAGGTGCCGCCGCCGCGCCGCCGCCAGAAAGCAGAGGGCGATGCCCGCCGCCACCGAGACGTTGAAGCTCCGGGTGAACCCCGCCATGGGGATGCGGAAGGTGCCCGCGCAGGCCCGTAGGGTCAGGGGAGAGGGCCCTTCGTGCTCGTTGCCGAAGAGCAGCGCCACGGGCCGGTCGGCGGGCAGCCCGGTGTACGGGCGCGCCTGCGGATCGAGATGGCCCGCCCAGACCTCGAATCCCTGCGCCCGCAGCCGTTCGCTCGCTTCCGCGCCGCTCGCGCAGAGGTCGACGTCCAGCCACTTGTCCGCGTCCTGCGTCACCCGCCGGTGGGCCAGCGCGTCCCCTTGCTGGTGCGGCACCACGGTGGCGCGGCAGAGGCCCAGGCCCTCCGCGGTGCGGAGGATGGCGGCGGTGTTGTGCGGGTCGAGCAGCGAGTCCAGCACCACCGTCACGCTTCCCAGGCGGGCGTCCACCACCGACTGGATGCGCGCTTGCCTCTCGGGGGTGAAGAGGCCCCAGTAGAAGGCCGCCGATCGTTCCAGGTCGGGCAGCTCGGCGCCGTCGCCCGCCAGCACTTCCCCGGTGAGGCCTCGCGGGCCGGACAGCTCGGCGGGATCGACCGGCCCGGGCGGGCCCACCCAGGGGCGAGGCGGCCGGCGCGGGGTCATGGAGACTCCTCGTCCGCGGGCAGGAGCGGGCCGGCGTCGCGCTCCAGCGGCGCGGGCATGGGGGCCGAGTCCAGCGCCCGGACGGTGGCGTCGAGCAGCTCCGGCAGGCCCTCCCCCGTCGCCCCGGAGACGAGGTGCACCGCGATGCGGCGCCGCCGGAGTTTCTTGCGCAGCTCTTGCGCCCGCTCGCGCGCCTCGGGGAGATCGATCTTGTTCGCCGCCACCACCTGCGGCTTGCGGCCCAGCGCGGGATCGAAGAGCTCCAGCTCCCGGTTGATGGCGTCGAAGTCTGCGACGAGGTCGCGATCCTGGGCGGCGTCGACCAGGTGGATGACGGTGCGGCAGCGCGCCATGTGCTTGAGGAAGCGGTGGCCCAGGCCCTTGCCCCGGTGCGCCCCCTCGATCAGCCCGGGCAGGTCGGAGAGCACGAAGCTGCGCCCGTCCTTGTACTGCACCACCCCCAGGTGCGGGTGCAGGGTGGTGAACGGGTAGTCGGCGATCTTGGGGCGCGCCCGGGAGAGCCGCGAGACCAGCGTGCTCTTCCCCGCGTTGGGAAAGCCGACCAGGCCCACGTCCGCCAAAAGCCGCAGCTCCAGGCGGATCCGCTTCTCCTCGCCCTCCGTCCCCGGCTGGGCGAAGCGCGGCGCCTGCAGGGTGGAAGTGGCGAAGTTCATGTTCCCCAGCCCGCCCTGGCCGCCCTTGGCCAGCACCCAGCGGCGCCCGTTCTCCCGCAGGTCCGCCAGCACCTCTCCGCTTCTGGCGTCCCGCACCAGCGTCCCCGGGGGAACCTTCAAGGTCAGGGTGGGAGCGGCGTGGCCGTTCTGGTCGCGGCCCCGGCCCGGCTCGCCGTTGCGCGCCCGGTACTCGCGCTTGAAGCGGAAGTCGAGCAGCGTGGTCAGCCGCTCGTCGGTGAGCAGGACGACGTCGCCGCCGTTTCCGCCGTCGCCGCCCGAGGGGCCGCCGCGGGGAACGTACTTCTCCCGGCGGAAGGCGACCGCCCCGGCCCCGCCGTCGCCGGCCTTCACGGAAATCTCCGCCTCGTCGATGAACTGCATGGATGATCCGGCGGCCCGATGACCTGCCGGATCACCGAAGCCGTAGCTGTCCTACGCCTGGGCCTGCGGCCGGAGGTCCACGTGCACGTAGACGCGGTCGTTCTTGCCCTTCTGGTAGCGCACGGTCCCTTCCACCACCGCGTAGAGCGTGAAGTCGCGGCCCATCTCCACCCCGCGGCCCGCGTGCACCCGGGTGCCCACCTGGCGGACGAGGATGTTGCCGGGGACCACCGCCTGGCCCCCGAAGACCTTGATCCCCCGGTGCTGCCCCGGGGAATCGCGCCCGTTGCGCGAAGAGCCCTGCCCTTTCTTGTGCGCCATGGCCGACCGTCCTTTACGGCGAGATGCCGGTGATGCGGAGCTCGGTATACGGCTGCCGGTGCCCGCGGATCCGGTCCCAGCCTTCCTCCTGCGTGCGGAAATGCCAGAGCTTGCGGTGCTTGCCGTGCGAGACCACCTCGGCCTGCACCTTGGCCCCGGAGACGAGGGGCGCGCCCAGCTTCACCTCGGCGCCCTCGCCCACCAGCAGCACCTCCAGCTCCAGCCTGGCCCCCACGTCCTGCGCGAGCTTCTCCACCTTGAGGAGGTCGCCTTCCTTGACGCGGTACTGCTTGCCGCCAGTCCTCACTACTGCGTACATCGCGGATCTCCTGGCTTTCCGGCTTGAAACCGGCCCGGCAGGCAGGGAGATCCCGCCGCCGGGCGCGGAAAGGAACGGGCGATCTAGCGGGTCCGGACTACGGAGTCAAGCTATCGCGCTCTGGGCACGTTTTCCCACACGTCGATGAGCGTGGCCTCGTTGGTTTCCATGACCAGCATGAAGATGCCAGGGCGGGTGGGGTCGCGCGGGCTGGCGGTCCCGTCCATGCCGAAGCCGCCGGTGTGGACCACGTTGTCGTCCACGTACGACTCGCCAGCCCGCTGCGCCCCGCGCTTCTCCATCTCGGGGGCGTACCAGGCGAGCGCCTGGCCGCTGTGGCCGAGGTACTTGTAGACGGTGTGGAACATCACCGCCTGGTCGGTCTCGAACGTCCCGCCGCCATGCCCGAGGGTGGAGTCGGGGATGCGGGGCAGCGTGGGCTGGGGACTCTTCTTGCAGGCGGCCAGGGCGAGGGCGAGGGCCAAAGGAACGGCCAGGCGCATTCAGTCCTCCTCCAGGAGCCCGGCAAGGGATCGCTCGTAGGGGGCGCGCGCCACCCCCTTCTCGGTGACGACGGCCGCGATCAGGCTCGCGGGCGTGACGTCGAAAGCGGGGTTGAAGACCTGCACGCCGTCGGGAGCCACCCGGGTGCCCGCCAGGTGCGTGACCTCGGCGGGCGCCCTCTCCTCGATGGGGATGTCCGCCCCGCTCCCCGCGCGGAGGTCGATGGTGCTGGTCGGGGCGGCCACGAAGAACGGCACCGAGGCGGCCCCGGCCGCCAGCGCCAGAGGATAGGTGCCCACCTTGTTGGCCGTGTCGCCGTTGCGGGCGATCCGGTCCGCTCCCACCACCACGCAGCCGATCCTGCCGCTGCGCAAGAGCGAGGCCGCGGCCACGTCGGGCAGGAGCGTCACCGGGATCCCGTCCTGCAGGAGCTCCCAGGCGGTGAGCCGCGCCCCTTGCAGCCAGGGCCGGGTCTCGTCGGCGAAGACGGCGCACTTCTTCCCCGCCGCCAAGGCGGCGCGGATGACCCCCAGCGCCGTCCCGTACCCCGCGGTCGCCAGCCCGCCGGCGTTGCAGTGGGTGAGGATCCCCTTGCCGTCAGGGACGAGCTGCGCTCCGTTGCGCCCGATGGCCTTGCAGGAGAGCAGGTCCTCCTCCAGCACCCGGTCCGCCTCCGCCTTCAGCGCCTCGAAGGTGCGCGGCCGCACCGACCAGAGCCGCTCCACCGCCCAGCGCAGGTTGACGGCGGTGGGGCGGGAGTCGAGCAGCACCTGGCGGGCGCGCGCGGGCTCCTCGCCCGACTTCGCCGCCAGGGCCATGCCGTAGGCGGCGGCGCAGCCGATGGCCGGCGCTCCCCGCACCACCATGTCGCGGATGGCCTGCGCCGTCTCCGCCGCCGAGCGCACCGTGACGATCTCCGCCCGGGCCGGCAAGAGGCGCTGGTCGAGCAGGTGGAGGGCGCCGTCGGCGAACCAGAGGGTGCGGAAGCTCATGCTATCCAGCCTTGGGCCGCGTCGACCGCAGCGCCAGCAGGGCGAGCACGGTGGCGAGGAGCGCCGGCCCGCCCATCGCCAGCGCCAGGGTCAGGCCTTCCCGGGTGGCCTGGTCGATGAGGTGCGGCTGGCGGGCGCCGCCGGGCGTCACCAGGGTGGTGGAGGTGCGCACCACGATGTCCTTGACCGCGAATCCCAGCGCGATCCAGGCGAGAAGGAGCGAGAGCAAGAGCAGCCACTTCAGCGATCCCCGGCCCTTGGGAGTGGAGAAGGCGACCGCCCCGGCCAGGGCCAGGGAGATGAGGAGGAACGTGGCGAACAGCGCCGTCAACGGTGGAGAGCCTACTTCGGCCCGGCGAGCGCGTCCGCTTCCGCGACCAGCCGCCGGGCGCGCGCCGCGGCGCCGGTGAAGTCCACCCCCCGGGGAAGGCCGAGCCGCTCGGCCACGTCCTCGGAGGAGAGGGAGGTGCCCGGGGCGAAGAGCTGCTCCTTGAGGAAGGCGCCCACCGCCGGATTCGCGTACCAGTCGCTGCCGAACTTGCGGCGGATGCCCTCGTGCATCATCCCGGCGAGGACGAAGGCACGGGAATAGTCCGCCGAGTAGAAGGTATCGTCGACGTCGGTCAGGTAGAGCCCGGCCTCCTCCGCGTTCAGCTCGAAGGTGTAGGCGACGGAGAAGAGCTGGCGGTAGAGCTCGCGCAGGTCGTCCTTGGCCTTGTCGGCCGCGGGCAAGAGCTGGAGCGCCGGGGCGACCTGCGCCGCGGGCCGTCCGTGCAGGCGCAGCTCGTAGGCGATCTTGGCGAAGGCGTAACGCCGCAGATAGGTCATCTCCCGCAGCGCCAGGCTGCGCTGGATGGCCGCCAGCTCCGCATCGGTCGGCGTCCGCTTCCCCTGGGCGTGGAGGAAGGCCCGGTAGCGAGACAGCCAATGGGGATCGGAGAAGGCGTGCCGGAAGAACTCCCCGAACGCTTCGGTGGGCGCGCCGTACCCTTCGTTCACCAGCTCCCGCGGCTGGGCCGTGGCGTTGGCGAAGTGCACGGCGTGGCCGGCTTCGTGGAACAAGGTCTCGTAGTCGTCCAGGCCGCCCACCGGCTTCACCGAGAGGCGCACGTCCGCCGGGGGATCGACGGGGTCGACGAAGGCGCGGGGGACCTTCTTCGGGTGCAGCGAGTCGTCCACCCGCACTTCCGTGCCGGCGGCCGTGCGCAAGTCCAGGCCGATGCCGGAGAGGAACTGCTGCAGCGCCTTCAGCTCCAGCTCCTTGTCGAAGAAGGGAGCGAGCTTCGGCGCCTTCCACAGACGGTTGAGGTCCGCCACCCGCAGCTTCTCCCGCGGGGTGTCCAGCTCGTCGCGGGCCACCCGGTCGAGGGTGGCCTTGTAGACGGCGTCGGTGGCCTTGACGTACTGCACCCCGGCGGCCAGCAGCGCGTCCAGCTTCACGCTGCGCAGGTCCTCGGAGAGCGCCACGTAGTCGGCGAACCCGGTCTCGCGCGCGGTCTTCTGCGCCGCCTGCTCCCTGCGCTCCAGGATGGGATTGAGCTTCTCGGTGCGGACGGCGTTCATGGCGGCGAAGGCCTGCTGGCGCCGCTGCGAGTCGCTCTCCTGGGCGATGAGGTTCTGCAGGTCGCGGTAGGCGACCGGCTTCTCCTTCCAGGGCAGCTTCACGGTGGCGTCCGCCTCCGCGTCCAGGTATTCGTCGTCGAAGCTGGCGGTGGCGAGCCCCAGCGTCTCCCGGGTGAGGGTGCGGCGGAAGAAGCGGAGCGCGAGGGCCTCGTTCGCGGCCAGGTTCGGGCGCTGCTCCTCCTGGGCCACGGCGTCGAGCGCTGCCTTGTCGAAGAGGCTTCCGTGGCCAACGTAGCTGAGCCTCGCGAGCGAGGTCTCGCCCTGCGTGGCCGCGTACCAGCCCAGCACCGACTGGATGCGCCGCACCGCCTCCCACTCCTCCCGCATCCCGGGCACGGCATCGGCTCCCTCGTACTTGGGACGGGGATGCAGCTTGACTCCCCCTGCCTGCGGCTGGGGCTCCGGCGCTGACTTGCAGGCTGCGAGCAGGAAGACGAGGGCGAGGATTGTGCGCATGTGCTCACGCTAGCAGCAAAGACGTTGACGTGGCCGTGGACGCTCGTCAGCCCAGCTTCTTCCGGAACAGCGCATTGAGCGCTCCCGGATTCCCCTTCCCCTTCAGCTCCTTCATCGCCTGCCCCACGAAGAAGCCGAGCAGGTTCGCCTTCCCGCCCTTGTACCTCGCCACCTCTGCAGGATTGCGCGCGATCACCGCGTCCACCACCGCCTCCAGCGCGCCCGCGTCGGAGACCTGGGCCAGGCCCTTGCGCTCGACGATCGCCTCCGGCGCTTCCCCCGTGCGGATCAGCTCTGCCAGCACCTCGCGGGCCGCGGTGGAGGAGATGGCGGAGGAGTCCTGCAGCCTCCACACCTCGCGCACCAGCGCCGGGTCGAACTTCAGCGCCGCCAGATCCGCCTCCTTCTCGTTGAGGGCGCGGGAAAACTCCCCCACCACGAAGAGCGCGGCCCGCTTCGGGTCGCCGCCCACCCGCCGGTGCACCTCCACCAGCCGGGGATCGTTCACCAGCGTGCGCGCGTCGGCCGCGGGCACCCCGGCCGCAACCAGGTCGTCCATCACCTCCTGGGGCAGGCGGGGCACCCGCACGCTCTCCGCCCATTCCCTGGAGACCAGCAGCGGCTGCAGGTCCGGCTCGGGGAAGTAGCGGTAGTCGTTCGCCTCCTCCTTGCTGCGCATCGAGCGGGTCACTCCCTGGGCGCTGTCGAACAGCCGCGTCTCCTGTGCCACCTTGCCCCCGCCCTCCAGCACCTCCACCTGCCGCGCGATCTCGTGCTCGATCGCCTGGCGCACGAAGCGGAAGGAGTTGATGTTCTTCAACTCCACCCGCGTGCCCAGCGCCTGGGCCCCCTTGCGGCGGACGCTGACGTTGGCGTCGCAGCGGAAGGAGCCCTCCTCCAGGTTCCCGTCGTTGATGCCCAGGTAGAGGAGGGTGAGGCGCAGGGCCTTCAGGTACTCGCTGGCCTCCTCCGCAGAGCGCAGCTCCGGCTCGCCCACGATCTCGATCAGCGGCACCCCGGAGCGGTTCAGGTCCACCTCGCTCCCCTCGCCCGCGTGGACGTTCTTGCCCGCGTCCTCCTCCAGGTGGATGCGGGTGAGCCCCACCTTGCGCAGCCCGGGCACCGGCACCGCCCCGCCCGAGCAGATGGGCAGCTCGTACTGGGAGATCTGGTAGCCCTTGGGCAGGTCCGGATAGAAATAGTTCTTCCGCGCCCAGATGCTGCGCTCCGCGATCCTGCAGCCGAAGGCCTTGCCCGCCTTGATCGCCATCTCCACCGCCGCCTTGTTGAGCGCGGGCAAGGCGCCCGGCAGCCCCAGGCACACCGGGCAGACCTGGGTGTTGGGAGCGGCGCCGAAGCGGGTGGAGCAGCCGCAGAAGATCTTGCTGCGGGTGAGGAGCTGCGCGTGCACCTCCAGCCCGATCACCGGCTCGAAGTCGGCGACGCTCACGGCGCCCTCCCTTGCAGCAGAGGCGGGAGGGGATGCTCCGCGGGCTCCGCGGCGCGGGCGAGGCGCAGCAGGGTCTCCTCGTCGAACGGCTTGCCGATGAGCTGGAGCCCGATGGGGAGGCCGCCCGGGTCGAACCCGCAGGGCACGGAGATCCCCGGCAGCCCGGCCAGGTTGGCGGGGACGGTGTAGACGTCGCTCAGGTACATGGCCAGCGGGTCGTCCATCTTCTCCCCCAGCCGGAAGGCGGTGGTGGGGCTGGTGGGCGAGAGGACCGCGTCCACGCTCTCGAAGGCGCGCTCGAAGTCGCGGCGGATCAGCGTCCGCACCTTCTGCGCCCGCAGGTAGTAGGCGTCGTAGTAGCCCGCGCTCAGCGCGTAGGTGCCCAGCATGATGCGCCGCTTCACCTCCGCGCCGAAGCCTTCCGCCCGCGTCCGCTCGTACATCTCCAGGAGCTGGCCGGCGCGCGCCCGGTGCCCGTAGCGGACGCCGTCGTAGCGGGCGAGGTTCGAGGAGGCCTCCGCCGTGGCCACGATGTAGTAGGTGGCGATGGCGTGCGGCGAGTTGGGCAGGGAGATCTCCTTCACCTCGCATCCCTGCCCGCGCAGCTTCTCGATGCCCGTCCGCACCGCCTTCTCCACCTCGGGGGAAAGGCCTTCGCCGAAGTACTCGCGGGGCACCCCGATGCGCAGGCCGCGCACCCCCTGGTCCAGCGCCGCGGCGTAGTCGGGCACCGGCCGGGTGGAGGAGGTCTGGTCGTTCTCGTCGTAGCCCGCCACCGCCGAGAGGAGCAGGGCCACGCCGCGCACGTCCTGGGCGAAGGGGCCCACCTGGTCGAGCGAGCTGGCGAAGGCGATCACCCCGAAGCGCGAGACCCGCCCGTAGGTGGGCTTGAGGCCGGCGCAGCCCACCAGCGCGGCCGGCTGCCGGATCGATCCGCCGGTGTCGGTGCCGAAGGCCCCGGGCACCATCCGCGCCGCCACCGCCGCCGCGCTCCCCCCGGAAGAGCCGCCGGGCGTGCGGGAAAGATCCCAGGGGTTCATCGTCGGGCCGAAGGCGCTGTTCTCGGTGGACGAGCCCATGGCGAACTCGTCCATGTTCAGCTTGCCCACGATCACCCCGCCCGCCTCCTTCAGCTTGCGCACCACGGTGGCGTCGTAGGGCGGGACGTATCCGCGGAGGATCTTCGAGCCAGCGGTGGTCTCCACCCCGGCCGTGCAGAAGATGTCCTTGAGCGCCACCGGCACGCCGTCGAGCGGGCCCAGCGCCTGGCCCCGGGCGTGCCGCTGCCCCGAAGCCCTGGCGGCCGCGCGCGCCTCCTCTTCGCTGAGCCGGAGGAAGGCGTGCAGCTTGCCGTCCAGGGCGCGGATGCGCGCCAGCGAGGCCTCCAGCAGCGCCTCGGGGGAAACCTCGCGGGAGAGGAGCGCCGAGGAGAGCCGGGAGAGCGGCAGGAGGTCGGCGGTCATTCGATGATCCTGGGCACCACGAACGCCTGCCCGTCCTGCCGGGGAGCCTGGGCCAGCGCCTGCTCGCGGGCAAGGCCAGGGCGCGGCTCGTCCTCGCGCAAGGGGGCCCTGGCCGCGGCGTCGCCGGCGAAGCCCAGCGGCTCCACCCCGGAGACGTCCACCGCCTGCAGGCGCTCGATGTACTCCAGCACGTGACCGAGCTGGGCCGCGAAGCGCTCCTCCTCCTCGGGAGAGAGGGCCAGCCGCGCGAGGCGCGCCACGTGCCTCACCTGGGCCCGGTCGATGGCCATATCAGGGTTTGTTGGCCGCCTTGAACCAGTTGAGCACCGCGCCCATCACCGTGTGCGGCTCCTCGTGCGCCTGCAAATAGCTCCAGGCCGCCTTGTCCAAAAAGGCGCCGCCGCAGGCCGGGCAGTGGAGGAGGCGCACCCCGCCCGCCTGCTCGGGGACCATCAGCGCCCCGCAGCTCGAGCAGCGGCCCGCGTGCAGCTTGCGCAGGTCCTCCCTGTCGCTCTTCTGCAGGCGGCGCTGCTCCTCGTGGTGCAGCTTGCGCAGCCGCTCGGCGTTCTCGCGGGCGAAGTACTCGTCCTCTGTATTGCTCGGCTTCTCGGTCGACATGCCTGGACCTTTTCTAACTACTTCTTCTCTCCGGCGCCGGGGTTTCCCAGCCTCTCTTGCAGCGCCTGCGCCCCCTCGTGCCGGGGGGAGATTCGCAACGTCTCCTTCACCTCGGCTCGCGCCGCGGCCTCGTCCCTCAGGGCCAGGTACGCCAGCGCCAGCCGGAAGTGGACGCGCGCGCTGTTGGGCTCCGCCCCCAGCGCCGCCTTCAGCTTCGGGAGGGCTCTCTCCGCCCCGTCGTCCTCCTGGGCCAGCGCCATCCCCTGCACCAGGGCGGCTCTTGGATCGTCCTTGAGCGCCTTGAGGTAGCGGTTCATGAGCGTGGGCGAGCGCTGCGCCCGGTAGTAGTCGGCCAGGCCGAGCTGCAGGTCCGGCGAATCCGGGTTCACCCGGGCGGCCGGGGAAAGGACCTCGAAGGCCGCCTTGAGCTTCGCCCGGGAGTCGGCCTGGAGCTGCTGCACCCTGGCGTCGTCCCCGCCCTTGTCCTGCAGGCGCCCCGCTTCGTCGTCCAGGGCGTCCGCCCACTGGACGTCGATCCGCGCCAGCGCGGCGGCGCCTTCGGGGAAGCGGGAGCGCGGGCCGGCCGCCTCCCGGGAATCGCGCGCCTTGGCCTCGGCGCTGGCCAGGGAGGCGGGCGTGTCGAGGGCCGCCTCGGCCTGGGCGGCGGCGAGCATCTCCACTGCCGCGGGCGGCGGCGGGTGCCGGGCCAGTTTGCGGTATGCGATCAACAGCCCGCCGATCACCAGGAGCAAGGCGAGGCCGGCCGCGACCCCGATGAGCAGGCCGCGCGGCGGGGCCTTGTCGAACGGGCCGGGCTTGCGCTCCTCCTGCTCCGCCTCCTCCTCCCCGGCGGCCTCGGGCTCCTCTTCTTCGCCCTCCCCGGGCGGCTCGATGATCGGCGCCGGCGCTTCGGCGGCGGGAGGCGCAGCCGCCGCCGCGGGCGGCTCGGGCTCCTTGGCCGGAGCGGCGGGGGGCGGCTGTGGAGGTGGCGGCGCGGCGGCTGGCGCTCCCGGGGAGGCGCCGAAGATCATCGTCGAGCGCTGCGCGTCGCCGGCGGGAGCCTTGGGCAAGGCGGGCCTGGTGGGCGGCGCGGGGGCTGGCTTTGCCGGAGAGGGCCGCGGCTGGCTGAAGACGATGGTGCCGCTCCCGCCCTGCGCGGAGCCCGGAGGCGGTTTCGCCGGAGCCGCGGGCGGGGGCGCCGGGGCGGAGGGAAACATCATCGTCCGGCCCGCGCTCTCATCGGGAGCGGGAGCGGCCGCGGCGGGCGGAGCCGCCGGCTTCGGCGCCGGCTTGGGAGCGGCGGCGGGCGCGGCGAACATCATGGTGGCGTTGGATGCGGGCGGCGCCGCCGGTTCGGGCGCCGGCGCGGCGGCGGGAGCCGGAGCCGGCGCCCGCATGACGCGGAAGGTGTTCTGGCACTTGCCGCAGCGCATGGTCAGGCCCTGGGGGCCGATCCGGCTGTCGTCGACGCGGTAGCGTGCCTGGCACTTTTCGCAGCGGACTTCCATTTTCGGTGCGTCTCCGGTGGCGCGCGAGGCGTGACGTATAGGATCGGCCACTCTCGCTGTAAAGCGGCGGGAACAGCCGCAGTCCCGCCTCCGGCGCGGGAGCGGCTGCGCGAAATGTTGACGGAACAAGGGTCCCTCTTACAGTCCGCCGCAGGCGGGTACGCCCGCCGGGGACAGTTGCGCGCGGAGGTGTGTGGATGGGGCGCAAGGGGAAGAACGGGCCTTTGCCGGAGAGCGCGAGGTGGAAGAAGCCGGTCGCCGGGATCCTGCTGGCGGGGATGGCTCTGGTCTCCCTGCTGGCGCTCGCCTCGTACCGGCCGCGCGCCGCCGCGGAGAACTGGGCAGGTCCGGTGGGCCACGGCTTCGCCTCCGGCTTCCTGGAAGCGCTGGGCCTGGGCGCGTACGTTTGCGCGCTCTTCCTCCTCGCGGTTTCCTCCGCGCTGCTGCTCGGCCGCCCGCGGCTCTCCTTCGTTCGCGCCGGCTCCTGGCTGACGTTCTTCGTCTCCGCCCTGGCCCTGGTCGGGCTCTTGGCGCACTTCCGCCCGCAGGGACATGCCGCGGGCGGTGCCGCCGGCGCGCTGCTGGCCGGGGCGGCACGGTCGGCGCTCTCCGTCCCCGGCGCGGCCGTGCTGCTCCTGGCCGTGGCCGGGGCGGCGCTGGTGGTGGCGACCGATCTCTGGGCGCTGCACGCGGCGCGGGGAGCCGCCAAGCTGGGCGTGGCGGGCAGCGTGCTGGCGGTGCGGGGCGCGGCCGCGGCCATCGCCAAGGCGCGCGCGGTTTCCCTGGGCGAGGGCGCCTTGCAGGCCGACGAGGACGGCCGCATCGTCGATCCCCGGCAGCAGCTTTCCCGGCAGGCGGCCATCGCCCTGGCGGCGGCTTCTGCGCAGGAGCCTCCGCAGGACCCGCGCGTGCCGAACAGCGACGAGGGGCGCAAGAAGGACCCCAGCCGCCCGCCCGCCCCGCGCACCGACCCCGGGCCGCAAGCGGGGATCGCCGAAGCCCCTCCGCGCATCGTCGAGCCCAGGGCGCCGCCCCGGCCGCGCGCCGCTTTGGCTCTTGAGCCGAAGCCGGTGGAAGGCGGCAGCTTCACCATGGCCCCCGGCCACAGCGCCTTCGTTCCCCCGCCCATCACCATCCTCACCGGCGAGGCCTCGCAGGCGGTGCCGCTGGACCGCGACGGCCTCACCGCCACCGCGGAGAAGCTGCGCCAGAAGCTCGCCTCCTTCGGCATCCAGGGGCAGGTGACGCAGATCCGCCCCGGGCCGGTGGTCACCATGTTCGAGTTCCTCCCCGCCGCCGGCATCAAGGTGAGCCGCATCGCCAGCCTGGCCGACGACCTGGCCATGGCCATGGAGGCGCTGCGGGTGCGCATCGTCGCCCCCATCCCCGGCAAGGGCGTGGTGGGCATCGAGGTGCCCAACAAGCAGCGGGAGACGGTGGTGCTGCGCGAGCTGGTGGAGCAGGACGCCTTCCAGAAGTCGCACAGCAAGCTGGCCATGTGCCTGGGCAAGGACATCGAGGGCATGCCCTACGTAGCCGACCTGGCCCGCATGCCCCACCTGCTCATCGCCGGCACCACCGGCTCGGGCAAGTCGGTGGCGGTGAACTCGATGATCGTCTCCATGCTCCTGCGGGCCACGCCCGAGGAAGTGCGCTTCCTCATGGTGGACCCGAAGATGCTCGAGCTCTCGGTCTACGAGGGGATCCCGCACCTGCTCCTGCCGGTGGTCACCGACGCGAAGAAGGCGGCCATGGCCCTGCGCTGGGCGGTAGAGGAGATGGAGCGGCGCTACCAGCTCCTCGCCGAGTGCGGGGTGCGCAACATCGGCAGCTACAACAAGAAGGTGGAGAAGGAGGGCGACGGCGCGCGCAGGCCGCACAAGCCGCCGAAGGAGAAGCGGGTGATCGATCTCGCCCTGGCAGCGCCCGCGGCCGCGGAAGCGGAATTCCCCGCGCCGCCCGCGGAAGCGCCCGCCGGACCGTCGCCCGCCGCGCCGGCGGAGCCGCTGAAGAAGCTGCCCTACCTGGTGATCATCATCGACGAGCTGGCGGACCTCATGATGGTCGCCTCCCGCGAGGTGGAGACGTACATCGCCCGGCTGGCGCAGATGGCCCGGGCCGCCGGCATCCACCTGATGGTGGCCACCCAGCGGCCCTCCACCGACGTGGTGACCGGTGTGATCAAGGCGAACTTCCCCTCCCGCATCTCCTTCCAGGTGGCCTCGCGGCACGACTCGGCCACCATCATCAATTCCCCCGGGGCCGAGTACCTCCTGGGGATGGGCGACATGCTCATCCTCCCGCCCGGCACCTCCACCCTCACCCGGGTTCACGGGCCCTACGTGGACGAGAAGGAGATCCACGCGGTGGTGGAGCACTGGAAGGCGCAGGGCGCCCCGGTCTACGACCCCAACATCCTCCGCCCGCGCGCCGAGGACGGCGACGGGCTGCCCGAGGAGGACGAGGGGCCCGACGAGCTCTACGACCAGGCGGTGGCCGCGCTCGCCGACATGCGCTTCATCTCCATCTCCCTTCTGCAGCGCAAGCTGCGGGTGGGCTACAACCGCGCCGCCCGGATGATCGAGCGCATGGAGCGCGAGGGCATCGTCGGTCCGGCCGACGGGGCGAAGCCGCGCGAGGTGCTGATCCGGCCCCTGGGGGAGATGCCCGGCGCGGGGGCCTGACGGGCCTGGTATTCCGTCGCCTGGGCCGGGGTCTTGGGGCTCCGGGTTGACAATGGTTTTGTTCCTTCGTAGGAACGTCGCGCGCCGGAGCGGCAAGCTTTGGCGTCGGACCCGGAAATTCCACCCGGGCCGATTCAGCGAAGGATGATGTCTCGAATGGCTACTGGAACTGTGAAGTGGTTCAACGATACGAAGGGCTTTGGCTTCATCACCCAGGACGGCGGTGGCGAGGACGTCTTCTGCCACCACACCGCGATCAAGGCTGACGGCTTCCGCACCCTTGCGGAGGGCCAGAAGGTCGAGTTCGACGTGGTGAAGGGGCCGAAGGGGTTGCAGGCGCAGAACGTCCGCAAGGTCGGATAAGACGGTTCCAGAAGAGCCGTTTCGAGGCCCGGTTCCCCCGAGGGACCGGGCCTCTCTCTTTTCAGCCGGATCTGCGGCGAGGCTCGGGAAGCAGGGGCGTCGCGGGCGGCGGATCGACGAAGCTGCTGGGCAACAGGTTGAAGGGCAGGAGCTTGAGGATGATGGGGAGGAGCAGCATCCCCCCGGGGGCCGCGAAGATGGCCAGGGCGGGGATGGTCTTGGCGAGGTCGATGAGCTGCTCGCGCACCTTCGCCTTCTCTTCCCCGCTGAGCGATCCGCCCGCCGTGGCCTTGGCCAGGAGCTCCCCCAGCTCGCGCGTCTCCCGGATCTCCTGCAGCAGCCGGTCGAGGTTGTCGAGCACCGCCGCTTCCAGCCGGGTGGTGAGGGCGTGGGGCAGGCCCTCCGGCGTCTCCGCCAGGCGCAGGGCGGCCAACGCCTCCTGGTGATCCCGGTAGAAGTCCGCCACCTCCGCCTCGATGCGAGAGAGCGCCGCCCCGTCGACGCCGGTGGCCCGCGCCAGGCGCTCCACGTAGGCCACTTCCCCCGCCTCGAGCTGCCCGTCCACCAGCGCCGCCAAGAGCACCTGGGTGAGGAGGAAGCGGCGCAAGGCCAGGGTGTGCAGCGCCGGGGCGATCAGCTCGATCTCCCGGGGATGGACCAGGGCCCGCCGCAGCCTGCGCCCTTCGCGCACGGGCAGCCGCTGCGTGCGGATCACCTGCTCGAGGCCCCGGGCCGCGCCCTTGCCGTCCTGCTGGGAGAGGGCGAGGCCGGCGAGCAGCTCCACCAGGAGGGCGCGCCAGTCGATGGCGGCCCGGGTCACGAGCAGCGCCGCGCCGGGGCTGATCCGTCCGTGCTCGAAGGCCGAGAGCGCCAGCGTGGCGCACGCCCGCACCTCGATGGCGCAGAGCCCGTTGTGCAGCGCCAGCCCGGCGAAGGGGCCGCCGGCGGCGAGATAGCGGCGAGAGAGGCGGGCGGCGACCTTGGCGGACAGCTTGTCCAGCGGACTGGGAACCGCGGTGGGGTCGGCGAAGAGGCGGGCCGCCGCTTCCCCTTCCCCGGCGGCCGCGGCCAGCACCGCGAGCAGCTGCGCGCGCCTCGCCCGCACCCCGGCCTCCGCGGCCGGCCCGGGCATGAACCAGCGCGCGTGCGAGAGCGCCCCGGCCCGCGCGCAGAGCCGCACCAGGCCGGCGACGAAGTGGGCGAAGGCGCGCACTCCGGGCGGGGCCTCGGGATCGAGCTCCACCGCCGGATCCTGCGAGCCGGTGCCGTAGGCCAGCCCGCTGGCGCGCAGCTTCTCCTCCAGCGCCGCGCGCCGCTGGCGGAAGGGCATCGGTTGCGCCGGGCAGGCCGGCGGCTGGGCCGCGACGGCGCCGATC
>DATKAG010000048.1:0-7086 GCA_035498355.1 Myxococcales bacterium
CCCGCCCAGGCGCTCCTGGGCGACTGCGCCGGGTGCCACCAGTCCCACGACAGGATCTGGCCCGAGGTGATCGGCTCGGAAGGCCATCGCGTCCACGTGCTGAAGCGGAAGCTCGCTTGCGTCCGCTGCCACGGCGCGGAGGCCCGCCGCCCCGAGAGCGGACGGCTCTGCCAGGAGTGCCACGCCGGCCTGGATCCGGCCCATGGGGGGGTGCCGCAGCCTTGCGCCTCCTGCCACTCCTTCCGGCCGGCGCGGATGGACGCCCGGAAATAGCGGCCTCAGGGATTGGGCACGAACTGCCAGCGGCCGGTCACCGACACGCGCAGCGTCAGCTCTCCCGGCTCGATGGGAGTGGACATCGCGCCCGCCTGGGCCGCCTTGGCAAAGTAGAGCGGCCTGACGCCGCTGTCCGCGGTGGACAGCTCGAGCAAGGGCCCCAGCTTCCCTCCCGCGGCACGCGCCATCGCCTCGGCGTCGCCGCGGGCCTTGCCGATGGCCTCCGCCAGCGCCTGCCTGCGGCCCGCCTCCGTGGTCGAGGAGAAGAACTCCAGGGCCTGGACCTGGTTCGCTCCCTTGGCCAGCGCCGCGTCGATCACCGGCCCCACCTGATCGGTGCGGCGGACCTCGACGCGCACCATGTTCGACACCACGTAGCCGACCACCTGCGGGTTCTGCCCCGTCTTGTCCGGGCGCGTCTCGGCGTAGACGTTGTAGTTCTCGGTGGAGATCTGCTCCTTGGAGATCCCCGCCGCGACGATGGCGGCGATCACCGCCTGCTGGCGCGCGTTGTTCTCCTTCGCCGCCGCGGCGGCGGTGGGAGCGCGGGTCTGCACGCCGATGACGAGGTTCGCCCGGTCGGGCGGAAGTCGCGCCTCGCCGTTGGCCTGGGTGACGATCTGGGGAACGGTGGACGGGGCCGCGGGCGCCTGGGCCCACGCCATCGCCGGCAGGAGCAGAGCGGCAACAAAGGCTGGTGGGAAGGTCATGTCGGCGGACAATAGCGCTTCGCGACCGGCCGCGATCTACGCCGCGCAGGCTTCCTTCACCGCCTCCTCCAGCGAGTCGAGGTCGATGGGCTTGGAGAGGAGCTTCGCCTCGCGCGCCAGGTCCAGGATGCGGCCAGGCGCCTCGGCGGTGAGGACGATCACCCGCGCCTGGCCGCCGCGCACCCTCTGCAGGAACTGCTCGCCGTCCATGCCCGGCATCCGCAGGTCGAGGAGGATCACGTTGGGCTCGCCATCCTGGGCGATGCGCCGCAGCGCCTCGTCGCCGGAGGCGGCCTGCGCGACCTCGAAGCCGGCCTCGCTGAGCGCCTCCTTCAAGGCCTCGCGGGTATCGTTGTCGTCGTCGACGATCAGGACTCTGCAGGGGCTTGCGCTCATGGAAGGTCCCTTCCGGGTGGCGGGGAAGCGCTGTTCCTTCCCTCCCCCGGATAGGATAATCCCCGCCGCGTGCGCGGCACCTTCCGGCGCGACTTGACGCTTGCTCCCGGGCCCGGCTTCCGGCTCACCAGGCGCCTCTCCGCCCGCGCCTTCTCCGTGCTGCTGGCGGTGGCGGCGGTGGGCTGGGGAGCCTACGACCTCTGGGCCGGCCACCGGCTGGTGGGCGCGGCGACCGTAGCCCTGGCCATCGCCTTCGTCTTCCAGCTCGTCCAGGCCGAGCTGGCCGGGTGGCGGTTCGAAGGGGCCGAGCTGCGCTCCCGCACCCTCACGCTCAAGGCGGCGGAGATCGAGGGCGTCCACCTGGCGTTCGAGGGCCGGCGAGCACGGGCCTGGGTGACGACGCTGGACGGCGAGCAGGTGGCGCTGGTGGAGGGGGAGGAGCGCGAGGTGCGGCGCATCGCCGACCGGCTCTCCGGGGCCCTGCGACTCGCCGTTCTCCCCCCGGGCCGGACGATAAACTAAGCTAGCCCGCCGTGCTCCTGGCCCCGCTCATGCTGGCCGCCGCCGCGGCGGCGCCGCGCTTCCAGGTCCAGGAGCTCGTCGTGGAAGGCGAGGTAGCCTCGGTGGTCGCCTCCGACCTGGACGGCGACGGGCGCAAGGACCTGGTGGTGGTCTACAAGACCGGCCTCCCGCCCTACCAGAAGCGCTCTTTCGCCGTCTTCTGGAACCGGGCCGGCGTTTTCGCTCCCCGCCCCGACTGGACGCAGGCGGTGGACGAGGCGGAGGCCTGCGCCTACGACGTCGGAGTGGTGGGTCCGGGGCCGGCGGAGGATCTCTTGCTGGTGACGCCCCGGGGAGTGAACGCCCGCTCCTTCGCCGGCCGAGTCGCCTCCGCTTCCCGGCGGCTGGTCGATCGCCCCACTCTCTTCCACCAGCCCATCAACGGCGAGCTGCCCCGGGTGCGGCTGGTGCGCGACCTGGCCGGTCCCAACAGCCACGACCTGTTGGTCCCTTCGCTGGGCGCGCTGGCCATCTTCCGCCGCAACGGGACCGGCTACGAGAAAGCCATCGAGCTGGAGGTGGATATGGACGTGAGCGGGGGCTCGCGGCGCAACGAGGCGCTGGAGGTGCGCTACGGATTTCCCGTCCTCCACATCCTCGACGCGGACGGCGACGGCCTGCGCGACGTCTTCGCCATCCAGGAGGACCGGGTGGCCATCTACCGCCAGGGGCCCGGGTTCACCTTCCATCCCCAGCCCGACTTCAGCCGCGACTTCTCCGTGCGCACGCCCGCCGATCACCGCGAGCGGGGCACCCAGGTCACCACCCTGGTGGCCGACCTGGACGGCGACGGCTTCGCCGACCTGATCATCCGCAAGCAGGTGTTCGAAGGGGTGACCTCCGCCCGGAGCACCAACTACGTCTTCTTCGGGCGCAAGGAGGGGTTCTCCAGGGAGCCGGCCCAGGTGCTGGAGAGCGAGGGCGTCACCCTCTTCCAGACCCAGCTCGTCGACCTCAACGCCGACGGCCACCCGGATCTGGTGGTGCCGTACACCAGCTTCGGGGTGTTCGCCATCATCCGCATGCTGACCGCCAAGACCGCCCGGGTGGACTTCCAGATCTTCCCTTTCGATCCCAAGGCGCGCAGGTTCGCCTCCGAGCCTGTGAGCGACCGGGACCTCAAGTTTCGCATCCCCCTCTCCGGCGAGGCCGACCTGCAGGCGGTGAACCTGGCGGCGGACGTCACCGGCGACGGCAAGCCGGACCTGATCTTCGGCTCCGGCGAGGAGCAACTGGACATCTATCCCTGGCAGGGGCCGGGCGAGTTCGCCTCTTCGCCGGCGGAGACGGTGGAGGTGCGCAGCGCCGGGGTGCTGGAGGCCGTCGACCTGGACGGGAAGGGCAGGGTCGATCTGATCCTCAACTACCCGAAGACCCGGGGCCACCGGGGGGAGATCGTGGTGCTGACCAACCGGGGAGGCTGGTGATGGCGCTCTATGTGCGGCAGCTCAAGCTCGGGCCGATGGACAACTTCGTCTACCTCCTGGGGGCGGAGGGGGCGAAAGAGACCGCCATCGTCGATCCGGCCTGGGAAGTGGAGGAGGCGGTGCGGGCGGCGGAGGAGGACGGCCGCACCCTCACCCACGCGCTGATCTCGCACCATCACTTCGATCACGTGAACGGCCTTCCCGACATCCTCGCGCAGGGCGGGATCCGCGCTTTCGCCCACCGTGCCGACGTCCCGAACCTGGCTCCGGAGGTGCGGCGCGAGGTGACCGCGCTCGGGGCCGGCGACTTCGTGGAGGTGGGGCCGCTGCGCGTCAGCGCCATGCACACGCCCGGTCACACCCCGGGATCGACCTGCTGGCACGCGGGAGACGGGCTCTTCGCCGGCGACACGGTTTTCGTCAACGCCTGCGGCCGCTGCGATCTGGCCGGCGGCGATCCCGAGCAGATGTTCCAGAGCCTCACCCGCGTCTCCCGGCTCCCGCCCGAGGTCCGCCTCTATCCGGGCCACGACTACGGCGATGTGCCCGTCTCCACCATCGCGCGCGAGAGCGAGCGCAACCCCTACTTCCAGAAGCTGTCGTCCTTGACCGACTTCCTCGCTTACCGGATGCGGCCTAGAGGGTAGAGGTCACGGGCGCTGCGGTGCGCGAGGACACGAGCACCCGGCGCAGGGTGAACACCACCAGCGCCAGCGAGAGCGCCCCCCAGACCACGGCCCACACGATGGCGGGGATGAACGTCAGCTTGGCCAGCGCGTCGGCGTCTGTGCCCCCCGACCAGGAGCGGAGGTGGAGCAGGTCGTCGCGGATGTCGTAGAGGGCGTAGCAGGCGGAGAAGGCGGCGAGGAAGACCAGCACCGCCCGCCGCAGCAGGGCGGGGCCGTAGCGCGCAAGGATCCCCAGGGCGAAGGCGCAGCCGCCCACGAACATCAGGGTGAAGCCGTCGCGCACGTAGAGCGCGGCCACCAGGGCGCACCAGGCGGCCAGGGCGACCAGCGGCCAGCGCCCTTCCCGGGAGCGGGCCGCGAGCCAGAGGAGCACGCAGGCGGAGACCGCCGACCCCAGGTAGCCGGCGCTTGCGATGACGATCTCCCGGAGCAGGGAAGGGGGGATGCGGGAGAGGGTGAGTCCGCCCTGGTCGGGGCTGACGCGGATGGAATCGACCGAGCCGCCCATCAGCAGGGTGGCGGCGGCGTGGCCGCTCTCGTGCATCAGCACCACCAGCAGCTTGAAGGGGTAGAGCGGCCAGGTGTTCCAGAAGAGGATGCCGGCCACCGCCGCGCCGGCCAGGGCGAGGAGGAGCTTGCCGTCGAGATGCGGGCGCGCGTCCATCCCGGATGTTGTAACGTCCATCGGCCGCGAAAGTTTCGCCATGCCGGACCTGCTCGTCAAAGGAACGATCCACACCCTGGACCCAGGTCGGCCCCAGGCCCAGGCTGCCCTCATTCGCGAGGGCCGCTTCGCCCGGGTGGGCACGCGCGAGGAATGCGAGCAGGAGGCCGGCAGCGACGTCCGGTTCATCGAGCTGGGCGAGGGCTGCGCCGTGCCGGGCCTGATCGATGCGCACGGGCATCCCCTGCTCCACGCCCGCTCGCTGATCGAGGTGGACCTCTCGGGCGCCCGCTCCGAGCAGGAGTGCGTGGAGCGGGTGGCGCGGTACGCGCAGGCGCTGCCCGAGGGAGCGTGGGTCCGGGGGAGCGGCTGGGACCAGAACCTCTGGCCCGGGCGGGCGTTTCCGGGCGCCGCGGCGCTGAGCGCGGCCACGGCGGGCCGGCCCGCGGCGCTCGTCCGGGTGGACGTGCACGCGCTCTGGTGCAACCGCCAGGCGTTGGAGACGGCGCGGATCGGCGCCTCCACTCCCGATCCGCCCGGAGGCCGCATCCTCCGCGAGGAGGACGGGACGCCCTCGGGCGTGCTGATCGACACGGCGATGGACCTGGTGCGCCGCTCCATCCCCCGGGCCGCACCGCGGGAGACGGAGGAGATGCTGCTTCGCTCGCTGCGCGCGCTCGCCGCGGTTGGACTGACGGCGGTCCACGACGCGAGCTGCGGGCCGGAGGTGCTGGACGCCTATCGGCGGCTGGCTGCGCGCGACGAGCTACCGGTCCGCGTCTACGCGATGATCGACGCCCAGGGGGCGGCGCTGGAGGAGCAGATGCGCCTCTGGCGCGAGCATCCTTCCCCCGGCCTGCTCTCCGTCCGCAGCGTCAAGCTTTTCGCCGACGGCGCCCTGGGCAGCCGGGGGGCGGCGATGTTCGAGCCCTACGCCGACGACCCCCGCAACACCGGCCTCTGGCTGACCGATCCCCGCGAGCTGGCGGAGCGCATCGCCAGGGTGGCGGCGGCGGGCTATCAGCCCTGCGTGCACTGCATCGGCGACCAGGCCTGCGCGGTGGTGCTGGAGGCGTTCGCCAAGGTGCCCCGCGAGCTGCGGCCCAGGGCCGAGCACTTGCAAGTGCTGCGCTCCCGCGACGTCCCCTTGCTCAAGCGCTCCGGCGCCATCGCCTCCATGCAGCCCTCCCACGCCGTCAGCGACGGGCGCTGGGCGGAGGAGCGCCTGGGCCACGGCACCGAGCGGCAGCGCGGGGCGTACGCCTGGCGGCAGGCGCTGGACGCGGGGGCGCCGCTGGCGTTCGGGAGCGATTTCCCGGTGGAGGGCATCGATCCGCGCGAGGGTCTCCGCGCCGCCGTCGGCCGCCGGGTTTCCGGCGGCGCGCCCTGGATGCCCGAGCAGCGCCTGCGCAGGGACGAGGCGCTCCACGCCTTCACCCGGGGGGCGGCCTTCGCCGAGTTCGCCGAGGGCCGGCGGGGCTGCATTCGCGAGGGCTTCGACGCGGACCTCACCGTCTTCAAGCGCGATCTCATGACCGTGCACCTGGACGAGCTTCCCCAGGTCGCGGTGGCCGCCACCGTGGTCCAGGGCCAAGTGGTCTACGCCGGAGCCTGACGATGCCCGCCCCTCCGCTACAAGACTGCCCGGACGTCGAGGACTGCCTGGCCGATCCCTCGGAGATCGGCCGGGTCTGCACCTACGGCCCCATCTGCGGAACCTGCGCGGTCTACCGGGTGATCGAGGGCCGGCGCGGGCTGCTCCTGGGCACCTGCCGGATCCGGACCGAGCGGGGCGAGTTTCCCTGCACCGCCCCGGTGTGCGATGCGTACGCGCCGCGGGCCGGGGCCCAGCCGCCGCCGGTGGTGCAGATCGCCCGGGCGCCGCGGCCGCGCCGCGAGCGGGAAGAGCCGGCGCCGCGCCCGCGCATCCCCGACGGGCCGGTGGGAGAGGTGGAGATGACGCGAGAGGAGCTGAAGGCGCTGATCCGCGAGGCGATGGACGAGGAGCGCGGCGGAGGCATCGCCCCGCTCGCCCCCCGCTGGGAGGGCGGCGTGGCGGTGCTCAAGCCGAAGGATCCCGCGCTCCAGGCCAGGGAGCTGCCGCTGGAGTCGCTGTTCCACAAGGTGGTGATGATCCGCGACAAGCTGCGGGTGCTGGAGCAGAAGATCAACGCCAACGGCAAGCTCACCGACGCGGAGAAGGTGGACCTGCAAGCGTACATCACCGGCTGCTACGGGTCGTTGACCACCTTCAACGTCCTCTTCCGCGACCGGGAAGACGGCTTCCGCGGCAGCGGGGGCAAGGAATGATCGTCGCGCTCTTCTGCGCCGCGCTGGCCCAGCTTCCTCCGCCCGCCCCGGTC
>DATKAG010000049.1:0-2629 GCA_035498355.1 Myxococcales bacterium
GACATTTTCGCACTGCGGAGCGCCTCACCCGACGTGATCGGGAAGCTCGTCGAAGTGCACGAGCTGGCGGAAAGCGTCGAAGCGCTGGCGCACCTCGGCCAGGGAGAGATCGCGCAGCCGATCGAGGCTGAACCGCTCCACGGTGAAGGAGGCGACGGTCGATCCCATCACCGTGGCCTGGCGGAGCGCCGCGGCGTCCGCGCGGTCGAGGCGATCGAGCAGCCCGAGGAACCCGCCGGCGAAGGAGTCGCCCGCGCCGGTGGGATCGAGCACGTCGGCCAGAGGATAGGCCGGGGAGTAGAAGGAGTGCCCGCCGGTGACCAGCAGGGCGCCGTACTCGCCCCGCTTCACCACCACCGACCGGGCGCCCATGCGCTGCGCCGCCTGCGCCGCCTTCACCACGTTGCTCTCGCCGGCCAGCTGGCGCACCTCGCTGTCGTTCACCATCAGCACGTCGACGCGGGGCAAGAGCTCGAGCAGCTGGGGGCGGCGGGAGGAGATCCAGTAGTTCATGGTGTCGGCGCAGACCAGGCGGGGCCGCTCGGCCTGCTCCAGCACCTGCATCTGCAGGCCGGGATCGATGTTGCCCAGGAAGATCCGCTCCGCCGCACGGGCTGCCGGCCCCAGGCGGGGGGAGAAGTGCTCGAAGACGTTGAGCTGGGTGTCCAGCGTCTCGGCGGCGTTCAGGTCGAAGCCGTAGCGCCCCTTCCAGCGGAAGGTCTTGCCGGAGACCTTCTCCAGCCCGGACAGGTCCACCCCTCGGTGGCGCAGGAAATCGAGCTGGGGAGCGGGAAAGTCCTCTCCCACCACGCCCACCACCGACACCCTGGTGAGCAGGCTGGCCGAGGCGGAGAAGTAGGTGGCGCTCCCGCCCAGCACCTCGTCGCGCTTGCCGAACGGCGTCTCCACCGAGTCGAGGGCGACGCTCCCTACCACCAGAAGGCTCATCCCTTGAACCTCTCTCCCAGCAGCAGCGCCAGCCGCTCGCGCGCGGCGGGAGGGATCTGACCGGGCGAGGTCATCACCGCGCTGTCCAGCGCCTGCCCGCAGGCGCAGGTGCGCCTGGCGATCTTCCCCAACCCGAGCACCGCGTGGCGCAGCACCTCCCGGGCGGTGGCCACGTTGTGCTGCATGGTCTCGACCACCTGCGCCACCGTCACCGCCTCGTGGCCCTCGCGCCAGCAGTCGTAGTCGGTGGCCAGGGCGATGGTGGCGTAGCAGAGCTCTGCCTCGCGGGCCAGCCGCGCCTCCGGCAAGGCGGTCATCCCGATCACGTCCACGCCGAAGGTCCGGTACAGCTCGCTCTCCGCCCTGGTGGAGAACTGGGGCCCCTCGATGCAGACGTAGGTGCCGCCGGCGTGCGTCGTGGCCCCCGCCGCCTGGCAGGCGGCCTTGAGGTGTTCGTGGAGCTGGGGGCAGACGGGCTCGGCGAACGCCACGTGGGCCACGACACCCTCGCCGAAGAAGGTCCGCGCCCGGGCTACCGTGCGGTCGAGGTACTGGGTGGGCAGCGCCAGGTGGCCGGGAGCGATCTCCTCCTTCATCGATCCCACCGCCGAGACGCTCACCACCCGCGTCGCCCCCAGCTGCTTGAGGGCGTGCAGGTTCGCCCGGTAAGGGACCTCGGAGGGCAAGAGGCGGTGGCCGGCGCCGTGGCGGGAGAGGAAGGCGATCTGTTGCTCGCCCAGGCGGCCGACCAGGATGGCGTCGCTGGGAGCGCCGAAAGGAGTGCGCAGGGTCTCCCGGCGTACGCCGGTGAGGCCGGGCAGGTCGTAGAGTCCGGAACCGCCGATGATCCCCAGCACGGCGCGCGGGTGTCGCACGACCTGCCGCACCGGTCAATTCCCCGGCGCCTCCCGCGCGGGTTCTTGCGCCTGCACCGCCAGCTGCCCGCAGGCGGCGGCGATGTCCCGTCCCCGGTTCCGGCGCACGAGCGCGGTGACGCCCCGCGCCTGCAGCGCCTCCCGGAACGCCTCTACCCGCTCCGCGCCCGGGTCGTGGAATCCCAGGCCGGGGTTCTCGTTGTAGGGGATGAGGTTCACCTTCACCGGCAGCCCGCGCAACAGCGACGCCAGGCGGACGGCATCCTCGGCGGAGTCGTTCACCCCCCGCAGCAGCACGTACTCGATGGTCACTCGGCGCCCCTGGCGGGAGGGGAATCCGCGCACCGCCTCGAGCAGCGCGGCGATGTTCCACTTCCGGTCCACCGGCATCAGCTTCGCCCGCTGCTCGTCGGTGGTGGCGTTGAGCGAGATCGCCAGCTTCACCTGCGTCTCGGCCGCGAAGCGAGCGATATTGGGGACCAGCCCGCTGGTGGAGACGGTGACGTGGCGGTGGCTGAAATTCGCCCCCTCCTCGCTGAGCAACAGGCGCAGCGCGCGGAGCACGTTGTCGTAGTTGTGCAGCGGCTCGCCCATGCCCATGAAGACCAGGTTCGTCAGCGGGCGCTCGCCCTTGACGCCCAGGCGGCGCAGGTCCTCGTTCACCCGGTAGACCTGGTCGCAGATCTCCCCGGCGCTGAGGTTGCGCAAGAGGCCCATGGTCGCCGTCATGCAGAAGCCGCAACCCATGGCGCAGCCCACCTGGGTGGAGAGGCAGAGCGTCCGCCGCACCCGCGTCCGCTCCTCCC
>DATKAG010000050.1:0-3010 GCA_035498355.1 Myxococcales bacterium
CCGCTCGGGGGGGATGTCCGCGTCGAGCAAGGGTGAGCGGAGGATGCGCGGCGGCGGCTGGCCGGGCACGGCCAGGGCGCTGCGCAAGAGCGCGGGCCGGCGCACCAGGTCCGCCCGGGGAGCGACCGGCCCGATGGCCCAGCCTTCCCAGGCCGCGTGCACCACGTGGACGGCCACCGCCAGGGGACCCGCCATCCGCCCCAGCCGCGGGCGGGTGGAGGTGAAGAGCAGCCAGGAGGTGACCACCGCCGCGGCCGCGCTCACCACACCCGAGCGCAAGCTGAGGATGAACGCCCCTTCCACGTCCAGGGGCGGCACCATCGCCGAGGCGGCCGGGCCCAGCCGGTCGGTGAGCGCGGGCCAGAGGATGGAGAGCAGCATCAAGGGCACCGCCAGGCAGGCGATGGTCGTCCCGAATACCCAGGGCGCCGCGCGCGAGGCGCGGGCCAGGTCGGAGATGCCCGCGCCGCCCAGGGCGCAGAGCAGGCAGAGCGCTCCCACCAGATGCTTCTCCGGATAGCGGATCAGCCGTTCGGGGGGAAAGAGCGCGCGGAAAAGGGGATACAGGGGGGTGTACGCGCCCAGCGCCAGCAGCAGCAGGACGCCCACGCCGATCCAGATGCCGCGGCTCCCGGGCCTGCGGGCGATGGCGGCCACCGCGGCGAGGGCCAGGACCGGTGCGCCCAGGTAGGCGCTCAAGGACCAGCTGGGATCGAGCGCCGTGCCCCCGCTGCGGGCGAGAAGCTCGGCGAGGTTGTAGCGGGGATCGGCCGGGTTCCCCAGGACGCCCGGCCAGACCAGTTCCAGCAGGCGCCAGGGATGCAGCGACCAGAGCTCGCCCTCCAATGGGCCGATCATCTCCCGGGTGGTGTGCGGCAAGAGCGCCAGCCCGGGCAAGAGGCCGGCCGCGCCCAGGATGAGCGCGGCGGCGTAGGCCGAGGCCAGCCAGGGCAGCCCCTGCCCCGGGCGCGGGCTGCGGCTGAGGGCGACGACCAGCGCCACCACCGCCGCGGTGATGCAGGAGGCCGGATCGCCGGCGAGGATCTGGGCGCCGACCATGGCCGCGAGGACGGCAGCGGCGCGCACCCGGTCGCCCTCCTCGCGCACCGCCCGGTCCGTCGCCCAGGCGATCCAGGGCAGCCAGGCGGTGGCGGCGAACACCTTGTTCGGGGCGATCGACTCCACATACCCGCAAGCCATGAAGGCCGCGCCCGCGAACGCAGCGCCCAGTGCGCTCGCCCCCAGCCGTCGCGCAAAGAGGGCCGTCCCGATTCCGGAGAGAAGGACGTGCAGCGCCACCACCAGGTCGAGGGAGAGCGGCAAGGGCAGGAGCGCCACCAGCCAGAGCAGCGGGTAGGTGACGCCGTTCGCCGAGCTGGCCGCGAACTGCGTCCCGAAAGCGACCAGGTCGTTCCATTCCGGGATCCGCCCGGCGCGCAGGGCGTCGGCGAGGATCTTCCGCTCCGGCCAGGTATAGACGAGGTGATCGCGCAGGACGGAGGTCGCTCCGCCGAAGAGCTGGCGCGAATGCAGTGCGGCGCAGAGCACGGCGATGGAAGCGAGGGCGAGGCGAAGCCCCGCACCGGGCCGAGCGGCTTCTGTCGCCGTCTTCCGTCCCATGCCTTCCCCGCGGCAGGCAGGCCGCTTCGTCCACGCTCTTGCGGCGCTGGTATTTCAAGGGGCCGAAGCACCCACGCCCAACGTCAACGCCCACGTCGTGGAGGTAGACGTGGGCGTTGACGTGGACGGCGACGGCGACGTGGCCGTCGACGCTGCGAGCTACTTGAAGCTCCCCGACACCACCACCCCGTTCGGCGCCAGGCCGATGTCCACGCTGGTGCCTTGGGGCGGCTTGGCCGGCCTGGAAAAGAGCAGCGCCAGCCCCGCGCCGGTGGAAAGGACAGCCGCCGTCCCCATCCCGATGGTGAGCGCGGTGCGCAGCCCGTCCGAAGAGGAGGGAGGCGCGCTGCTCACCACATTCCTGCCGGACCGGGTGAACCCGTGGTGCATGTCGTCGCCCGAAGTGGTCAGCAGCACCGCTCCCGCTCCCGCCAGGACGCCGAACACCACCATCGCGCCCGCGGCCGCCGCGTGGTCCTTCGACTGCACCTCCGACTTGGGCAGCGACTGCGTGGGCGCCTTCTCGGCCGGCTTCTCCGCGCTGGCCGGCTTCGCCTTGACCGCGGACTTGCGGGCGGCGGCCTGGGCTTCCTGGAGCTGACGCTCCACCATGGCCGGCTCGCGCGCCGCCAGCGTGCAGGACATCGCGTCGCCGCCGTCGCAGCCCTTGCGCAGCAGGTCGGCCACCCGGGCCGGCTTGTCGGTCATTCCCGCCAGCCGCCGGCAGCTCTTCCCGTCGCCGGCGTTGCAGGCCTTCTCCCGCAGGTCGGCGGCCGTGGCGGCGTTGGCCGTGGCGCCGTCCCCTTCCTCGTAGACGCGGGCCAGCCGCACGCAGGCGGCCGCGCTCCCCGACTCGCAGCCGCGCTGCAGGGCGGCGATGGCCCGGGCCGGGTCGCGCGTCTCGTCCTTCAGCCAGCGATCTCCCGCGTCGAAGCAGGAGTCCGCCGACCCGGCCGCGCAGGCGCGGTCGAGCCACTCCAGGGCGGCCTTGGAATCCTTGACGTCGTCGGCGGCGCGGGCGAGCTGGACGCAGGCGTGCGCCTCCTTCACCTCGCAGTCGAGCGACAGCTCCGCCCGCTCCCGGAGCTGGGCGGTGGGCAGGAGCGCCACCAGCGGGGAGACCCGGTCGAAGCCGTAGGCAGTGGCGTACCGCACCAGGAAGTCCACCTTGGCCGCGTCCGTCACCGAGGCGAGCGGCAGGAGCTCCCGCAGCCGCTCGGTGTCGCGCGACATCTGGGTCTCCGCGGCGCGCTTGCCGGCCGCGAACGCCTCCCATTGCTGCGCCCGGCTGGCGGCGATCTCCCGGAAGGGGTTGCGGCCCCGCAGCTCGGCCAGGCGCTTCCAGGCCGCTGCGGCATCCTCCGGGTTCTCCCTGCCCCGCACCTCCACC
>DATKAG010000051.1:0-8429 GCA_035498355.1 Myxococcales bacterium
TCCACTTCTGCGACGCCGGCACCAGCGGCGGGGTGTGGGGCCTGAAGAACGGATACTGCCTGATGGTGGGCGGCACGCCGGAGGCGTACGCCCGGATCGAGCCCGCGCTGCGCTCTTTGGCCCCCGAGGGCGGGCTGATGCACACCGGGCCGGCGGGCAGCGGCCACTTCGTGAAGATGGTGCACAACGGCATCGAGTACGGCCTGATGACCGCCTACGCGGAGGGGTTCGAGATCCTCAAGACCTCGCCCTTCGGCCAGCTCGACCTGCCGAAGATCGCCGGCATCTGGCGCTACGGCAGCGTGGTCCGCTCCTGGCTTCTGGAGCTCCTGCACGACGCCCTGGAGAAGGACCCCGGGCTGGACGGGCTGCGCGGCTACGTGGAGGACAGCGGGGAAGGGCGCTGGACGGTGCAGGCGGCCATCGACCAGAACGTGCCCGCGCCGGTGATCACCCTGGCCCTGCAGATGCGCATCGCTTCCCGCCAGGAGGAGTCCTTCAGCGCCAAGGTGCAGGCCGCGCTGCGCAACGAGTTCGGCGGCCACGCGGTGAAGAAAGGCTGACCAGGTGCCCTACGCGCCGGAGGACGACGAGGTCCCCAACCCGCTCCGGCCCGGGCTGCGGGCGGAGACGGCGCCGGAGCCCTGCGCGGTGGTCATCTTCGGGGCCAGCGGCGACCTGGCCCACCGCAAGCTGGTGCCCGCGCTCTACAACCTGGCGGTGGGCGGGCACCTGCCCGGCGCCTTCGCCGTCGTGGGGGTGGCGAAGACCGGGTACGCCCACGACGAGTTCGTCCAGGACATGCGCGAGGCGGTGGGGAAGTTCTCCCGCACCCGGCCGATCGATCCGGAGATCTGGCAGGACTTCGCCGCGGGCATGCGCTACGTCTGCGGCGAATTCGACGACCCGGACACCTTCGCCCGCCTGCGCAACACGCTGGAGGAGGCGGACCGGTCGCGGGCCACCCGGGGCAACCGTCTCTTCTACTTCGCCACCCCGCCCAGCGCCTTCCCTTCCCTGCTCGAGCGGCTGAAGGAGGCGGGGCTGATCCGCTCGCCCCTGGAGAGCGGTTTCACCCGGGTGGTGATCGAGAAGCCCTTCGGGCGCGACCTGGCCAGCGCCCGGGCGCTGAACCGCCTGGTCCTGCAGACCTTCGACGAGCGGCAAGTGTTCCGCATCGATCACTACCTGGGCAAGGAGACGGTGCAGAACCTCCTCGTCTTCCGCTTCGGGAACTCCATCTTCGAGCCCATCTGGAACCGGCGCTACGTGGAGCACGTGCAGATCACCGCCGGGGAGGAGCTGGGCATCGAGGGGCGCGGCCACTACTACGAGGAGGCCGGGGTGCTGCGCGACATGATCCAGAACCACGTGCAGCAGCTGCTCTGCCTCTGCGCCATGGAGCCGCCCATCGCCTACGACGCGGACGGGGTGCGCGACGAGAAGCTCAAGGTGCTCCGGGCGGTGGAGACGTTCGACTCCCAGGAGCGGGTGGCGGCCGACGTGGTGCTCGGCCAGTACGCGCCCGGGAGCATCGCCGGGGCGGACGTCCCCGGCTACCAGCAGGAGAAGGACGTCGCCCAGGGCTCGCGCACGCCCACCTTCGTGGCCGCCCGGTTCAACGTCCGCTCCTGGCGCTGGGACGGGGTCCCCTTCTACGTGCGCTCGGGGAAGCGGATGCCCAAGCGGGCCACCGAGATCGCGGTGCACTTCCGCCGCATCCCCCACCAGCTCTTCGGCGAGGGCGCCACCCAGCCCAACGTGCTCATCATCCGCGTGCAGCCCCAGGAGGGGATCACGCTGCGCTTCTCCGCCAAGGTGCCCGGGGAGCGCTACCGGCCGCGCACGGTGAGCATGGACTTCCGCTACGGGACCACCTTCGCCTCCGCCACCCCGGAGGCCTACGAGCGGCTGCTTCTGGACGCGATGCGCGGCGACCAGACGCTCTTCACCCGCGGCGACGAGGTGGAGGCCGCCTGGAAGATCGCCGGCAGCATCCTCAAGTACACCGAGAGCCCCGCCTTTCCCCGCCCCTACCTCTACGAGGCCGGCAGCTGGGGGCCGCGCCAGGCCGATCAGCTCCTGGCGCGCGACGGCCGGGCCTGGAGGCGCCTGTGAGCGACGCTTACGGCGAGCCCATCTCCGCGGGCGGGTCGCAGCACTCGGGCGAGCTCACCCTGAGCTTCGATCAGGCGGTCGATCTGCGGCGCATCGAGGCTGCCCTGCACGCCGCGCGCGAGCGGGGCGGGCCGGCGCCGGAGAGCGTCGCCACCCTGAACCTGGTGGCCATCACCTTCAACGCCGCGCAGTACGAGCGCGCCTGTCCCGCGCTGGAGGCGGCCGGGACGCTCCACCCCTGCCGGCTGATCGCGCTGATCGCGGACGCGCTGATCGAGCACGACTCGCTCTCCGCCGCCGTGTCCGTGATCCGCTCGGGTGGCGCGGTGACCATGGAGCGGATCGTGCTCAGCGCCACTGGCCGGGCGGTGCGCCACCTGGAGTCGGCCATGATGGGCCTGCTGCGCCCGGACCTGCCCATGGTGGTGGTCTGGGGCGGGCGGCCCCTGGGCGACCTGTTGCACCGGGTGGTGGAGTCGGCGGACCGGATCGTCACCGACTCCGGGGCCCGTCCGCCCAACTACCTGGCGGAGACGGCCGATCTGCTGGCCAAGGGGGCGCCCATCGGCGACCTGGCCTGGGCCCGCATCTTCCCCTGGCAGTCGCTGGCCGCCGACACGCTCGATCTGCCCAACCTGCGCGAGCACCGGGGGAACATCCGCAACGCCCGGGTGGTCTGCGCCGGCGCCGTCGGCGCGGAAGGGCTCCTGCTCTTGGGCTGGATGCAGTCGCGCATCAAGCGGCTGGAGGTGGCCATCGAGGCGCAGGGCGCGCCCGACGAGGACGCCGGCGTCCCGCAAGGCCCCATTCCCCGGGCCGCGCCCATGGGGCTGGGCCACGTGCGCCTGCTCGAGTTCGTAGCTCCCCCCGTCACCTTCACCCTGCACCGCGAGAGCGGCCTCCTCCTGGCCGAGGTGAAGGGCGACGACGACGGGTACGTCGCCCACCGCGTGCGGCTTCCCCCCGAGCTGCCCGGGAGCCTCCTGGCCCTGGAGCTGAAGATCCTCGCCGGCCGCGACGAGCTGTACGCACAGTCGGCGCAGCAGGCGGCGAAGCTGCTGCGGGCGGCGAAGCCGTGAGCGAGGTGGCCATCGTCCCCGACGTGCCCGCCGCCACGGCGGAGCTGGTGGTCGAGTCCCTGGCAGGCGCGGCGGCGGCGCGGGGCAGGTCAGCGGTGGCCCTGACCGGCGGGTCGACCGCGGCCCCCCTCTTCGGCCGGCTGCGCGAGGCGGCGGTTCCCTGGGAACGGACGGAGATCTTCTTCACCGACGAGCGCGCGGTGCCGCCCGATCACGAGTGGTCCAACTACCGCCTGGCCCGGGAGGGGCTCCTGGGCCACGTGGCGGCCAGGGCGGTGCACCGCATGCGCGGCGAGTCGCCAGACCTGGACGCCGAGGCGGAGCGCTACGCGGAAGAGGTGCGCAGCTCGCTGGGAGATCCGCCGCGCCTGGACCTGGTGCTCCTCGGGCTGGGCCCCGATGGGCACATCTGCTCGCTCTTCCCCGGCCGCCCCGCCAGCGCCCGGCGCGGCGACGAGCAGCTGGTGCAGCACGTGGCCGCGCCCACCCACGTCGATCCGAAGGTGCCGCGGCTCACCCTGCTCCCGTTCCTGGTGGTCACCGCCCGCGCCGTCGTCCTCCAGATCAAGGGGGCGGACAAGGCGGAGATCCTGGCGAGGACGCTGAAGGGCGAGGAGGACCTCATGGCCTGGCCGGCGCACTGGCTGCGCAAGGCCTGCGGCAGGGTGGTGGTGGTCTGCGACGAGGCAGCTGCGTCGAAGCTCTAACGAACGAGGCGGAGATGGCGGCGGGGCGCGGGCGCGGCCTGCGTGTCCTTCGCCGGGTCGTCCTTGAGGGCGCCGTCCACCGCCGAGAGCGCCGGCCGGCCCTGGGCGTGCGCGCGCTGCGGAGCGCCGTCGTTGTGGCGCCTGCCCGCGAACCGATCGGCCATGGTGTGCACCACCTCCACCGGCAGGTCCTCGGGCCATACCTGCCCGTCGCCGGTGCCGTTGCTGGTGATGCCGAAGATCGAAGACCAGGGAAGCAAGCAGCGGAAGGAGCGGCCGCCAAAGGAAAGCGTCGCCTGCACCCGCTCGTCGCCAATCTCCAGATCGGGGATGGAATAGCGGTAGCTGAGGTTGAGCCGCAGGTGCGCGTCCATCGCGTACTGCGGCGGCACGCTCACGCCCGGGCGGCGCGCGTCCAGGTGGACCATGGCGATGCCGCGCGCGAGAAACGCGAGCAACGTCTCCTTCTTGGTCGGCACCCTTGTCCCCATTGCCATCCTTGCTGTACTCCTCTAGGCGGGCTGTAGCAAGTCGTCCCGGGGAGCGAACTGCATCTCGTATAACCGGGCGTACTCGCCCCTGCAGGCGAGAAGCTCCTCGTGCGTCCCCAGCTCGGCGATCCGCCCCTGCGAGAGCACCGCGATCCGCGCCGCCTGCCGGATGGTGGACAGCCGGTGGGCGATCACCAGGCAGGTGCGCCGCTCCATCAGGCGGTCCAGCGCCCGCTGCACCTCGCGCTCGCTCTCCACATCCAGGGCGCTGGTCGCCTCGTCGAGCAGGAGGATGGGAGCGTCCTTGAGCAGCGCCCGGGCGATGGCCAGCCGCTGCCGCTGCCCGCCCGAGAGCGTCGCGCCCCGCTCGCCCACCTCCGTGTCGTACCCCTGGGGCAGCTCGCGGATGAAGTCGTGGGCCCGGGCGGCGCGGGCGGCGGACTCCAGCCGCTCCTGCGAGACGTCGGGGAGGCCGTAGGCGATGTTCGCCCGCACGGTGTCGTTGAAGAGGAAGGTCTCCTGCGCCACCAGGGCGATCTGGGCGCGAAGCGAGCGCAGGGTGGCCTCGCGGATGTCGCGCCCGTCCAGCGTCACCCGGCCCTCGGAGGGATCGGCGAAGCGGGGGAGCAGGTTCATCAGCGTGGTCTTGCCGCCTCCCGAGGGGCCCACCAGCGCCACCACCTCCCCGCGCCGCAGCGTCAGATCGACGTGGCGCAGGACCAGGGGCCCGTCGGCGCGGTAGCGGAAGGAAACGCGCTCGAAGCGGACCTCCCGGGAAAAGGGCGGCGCCTCCACCGGCCCGGAGACGGGTTCCACCGGCTCGTCGAGGATCTCCCAGAGACGCCGGGCTCCGGCCAGGCCCTGGGTCACGCCTTGGCCGGTCCCGCCCAGCGACTTGAGCGGCGTGTAGAGGAGCACGATGGTGGCGAGGAAGGAGATCACCCGGTCGGGCTGCAGGTCGCCCGAGGCGACCGCCCGGGCGGCGAAGACCACGGTGGCGGCGATGCCGATGGCCGCCATGATCTCCAGGGTGGGGGTGAAGATGGCGCGGACGAAGAAGCTGCGGCGCATGGTGGCGAGGAAGCGGTCCTGCTCCCGGCCGAACTTCTCCGCCTCGTAGCGCTCCATCCCGAAGGACTGGACGATGCGCACGCCCTGCAGCGCCTCGTGCAAGAGGGTGTAGAGGGAGCCGATCTGCGCCTGCCCCCGGGTGGCGATCTTCTTCAGGCGCCGGGCGAAGCGCACGATGGGCCAGACCGTCAGGGGAACCGCCACGAAGGCGAGCAGCGCCAGCCGCCAGTCCAGGGCGACGGACACGCCCAGCAGCACCAGTACCTGAAGGCCGTCGCGCAGCCAGGCGGCGATCCCGTAGGTGACGGCGAACTCCAGCGCCGCCACGTCGCTGGCGAAGCGGGCCAGCAGATCGCCGGAGGCGCTGCGGGCGAAGAACGCCGGAGGCAGCTCCAGCAGCTTGCGGTGCAGGGCGAGGCGCAGGTCCGCCACCACCCGCTGCCCCAGCATCCCCATGCAGTAGAACTGCGCGAAGTAGGCGGCGCCGCGCATGGCGGCGATGCCGAGGATGAGGATGGGCAGGGCGCGCAGCACGGTCTCGCGGGGGATCTCGCCCGGGGCGCGGAGGAAGGGGAGGGCGCTGCGCAGGGCCGCCGCGTCCAGCGTCCCGCCCTTGAAGACGAGCTGGAACATCGGCCCCACCAGCCAGGAGAACGCGCCGGTGGCGGCGGAGAGCACCACCATGGCCGCGATGGCCAGGGCCAAGAGGCCGAGGTGCGGGCGCACCGCGCCGAGCAGACGCCGATACTCCTTCACGCGCGCGACTTGTAGCACGCCGCTCCCATCTGGTACCCCAGCCGCCCGATGCTGGAGCGAGCGGGCAAGGCGCTGTTCAGGTGGCGGAGCTTCACCCCGCTGCTGCTCGCCGCCGTGGCCGTCCCGCTGCTCTGGCGCAGCCGCGGCCCCGCCTCGCCGCTCTGGCCGATCTGCGGCCTCGCCCTCTGCCTCGCCGGCCAGGCCTTGCGCGCCTGGGTGCTGGGGCAGGTGCCCGACGGGACCTCGGGACAGAACGAGGAGCTGATCGCCGTCTCCCTCAACACCACGGGGCCCTACGCGCTCACCCGCAACCCGCTCTACCTGGGGAACCTGGGCATCACCCTGGGCCTCTGCCTGATCGCCCACGATCCGCTCCTGCTCTGCATCGTGGCCGCGCTCTTCGCCCTGCAGTACCGGGCGATCATCGCCGCCGAGGAAGGATTCCTCCGCGAGCGATTCGGCGCGGAGTACGACGCCTGGTGCGCCCGCGTGCCCCGCTTCTGGCCCCGCCTCGCGCTCCCCTCTTCCCCGCGCCCCTGGGACTTCCGCCGCGCCCTGCGCAAGGAGCACAACCCTTGCGCCGCCTGGCTGGCGCTCGCCGTGGTGCTGCTCGCCAGCGATCGCCTCCGCGGCCCTCTCTGGCCCTGGGCCATCGCCCTGGCCGCCATCTGCCTGCTCTGGCTCGCCATCAAGTCCTGGAAGCACCGCTGGCTGCACGGCAACTTCCTCGCCGACTTCCGCCGGCGGCTACGAGAGGGGTCGCGTTAGGAGAAGCGTGGTCGTTGACGTGGACGGCGACGTCGCCGTCCACGATCACGGCCACGTCCACGATCACGCTACGATCACGTCAAGGTGCTACTGGCGTTCCTCTTCACGCGGCACCAGCGTCGGAGCCGAGAACCCCCACACGCCGCGGCCGATCACGCGCAACAGCACCGCCACCTCGGAGGCGCTCTGGGGACGGTCCTCGGGGCGCTTCTGCAAGAGGCGCTCCGCCAGTCGGGCGAGGGGCAGGGGCGCGCCCGGGTTGATCCGGGAGATCTCCGGGGCCTCCTGGTAGAGGATGGCCTCCAGCAGCTCGAGATGGTTGCGCTGGCAGAACGGGGGCCGCCCCGCCAGGAGCTCGTACAGCGTCACCCCCAACGCGTACAGGTCGCTGCGCCGGTCCAGCGCCTCCCCCCGCGCCTGCTCCGGCGACATGTAGCGGTAGGTCCCCACCACGTGCCCGTGGTCGGTGATCTCCGCGTCCGTCATCCGCTTCGCCAGCCCGAAATCCACCAGCGTCGCCCGCCGATCCTGACGCACCAGGATGTTCCCCGGCTTCACGTCGCGGTGGAGCAGCCCGCGCGAATGCACGAAGGCCAGCCCGTCGCACACCTGCGCCAGCGCCTCGCAGAGCGCGTGCAGGCGGTCGGGGTTGTTCTGCTCCACCTGCTCCTCGGCGCTGAGCATCGCCTCCAGCCCGGTCTCGATCAGGTACCGCCGCGCCCGCGCCGCGGCCAGCAGCGCCCCGGAGTCCGGCTCCTCGAAGAGCACGTCCAGGTCCACGCCCTCCTGCGCGTCGGCGTCCGGCTCCGGTTCGAGCAGGCGCGGCCGCCCCGCCACCGCCAGCCACTCCCGCAGCGCCAGCCCGTCCACGTACTCCATCGACAGCCAGGGGATCCCGTCCACCTCGCCGGAGTCGAGCACGCGGACGATGTTCGGGTGCTCGAGGTTGCGGAGGGCGTCGAACTCCCGCTGCAGCCGCCGGGTGGCGGAGGGATCGTTTCCCGGGGGGAGCAGCTTGAGCGCCACGGTCGCGCCGCTGCGGCAGTCCACCGCGCGGTAGACCGCGCCCAGTCCGCCGCGTCCCACTTGCCGCTCGATGCGGAAAGGGCCGAAGAAGCCGCGCACGAAGGTAAGCTAACCCGAACGACGCCCGTTGCAGCATTCCTGCTATGGTGCCCGCTCCGCCCATGCCTCGCATCGAACGGGACATCGCCCAGCTCAAGGCGGAGGTGGCGCAGCGGCCCCTCCCGCGGCACGTGGGAATCATCATGGACGGAAACGGCCGCTGGGCGGAGCAGCGGGGGCTGCCCCGGCTGGAGGGCCACCGGAGGGGCAGCGACTCGGTGCGGGAGGTGACGCGCGCCTCCCGGCGCCTGGGGCTCAAGGCCCTGACCTTGTACGCCTTTTCCTCGCAGAACTGGCAGCGCCCGCCCGACGAG
>DATKAG010000052.1:0-6487 GCA_035498355.1 Myxococcales bacterium
CCCCTCTTGCTCACCCAGGTGACCGCGCCGGTGCGCTGGGTGGAGACGGTGCAGAAGATGGCCCTGAACGGGGTGGACACGGTGATCGAGCTGGGGCCGGGCAAGGTGCTGGCCGGCCTGGTTCGGCGCATCGACAAGGGCCTGCGCACCTATTCGGTGGAGGATCCGGCCAGCCTGGCCGTGGTCCTGCGCGAGGTCTTCCAGTGAGGAGGCTCTGGCTGCCCGCGCTCGCGCTCCTGGCCGCCTGCAGCCAGGGCGAGCTGAACAAGAAGATGCGCGACATGGGGTGCAGCAAGAACCTCGACTGCGCCTACGGGCTGGAGTGCGTGGAGGGGGCGGCGCTGGCCGACGGCGGGGTGGCGAGCGGCCGCACCTGCCAGTTCCATTCCTTCGGCGACTGCGAGGGCGACGGCACCCAGCCGGGACCGGACGGCCAGCCCCAGTGCCTCAACTCCTATCGCTGCCGCAACGGGCACTGCACCGTGCAGTGCGCCGGCCACAAGGACTGCAAGGAGGGGGAGGTCTGCAAGGTCGGCCTCTGCTCCAAGGGCGGGAGCGCGGTGGCCAGCTGCTACGACAACAAGGACTGCGCCTGGCCGGAGACCTGCTACTACGGCCAGTGCGTTACCCGGGCCCCCGCCGCGCGCTGCAGCACCGACCTGGATTGCCCTTCCGGGAGCCGCTGCATGAACGGGGTCTGTCAATGACCTGTCTGACGCGCGCGGGCTTGCGAGCGGGCAAAAGCGTGCTACAAGCCGCGCCAGTTTCGAACCGAAAGGACCGGCCATGTCCGTCGAGGCGAAGGTCAAGAGCATCATCGCGGAGCAGCTCGGGGTGGGCGAGGACGAGATCAAGGCGGAGTCGGCCTTCATCGAGGACCTGGGCGCCGACTCCCTGGACATCGTCGAGCTGGTGATGGCGATGGAGGAGGAGTTCGAGGTGGAGATCCCCGACGAGGAAGCCGAGCACATCAAGACCGTGCAGGACGCGGTCAACTTCATCAACGAGCACAAGAAGTAGGCGGCATGCAGCGCGTCGAACGCAGGGTGGTGGTCACCGGTCTGGGGCTGGTCACGCCCCTGGGGGTGGGCACCCAGAAGACCTGGGAAGCGGCCATCGCCGGCAAGTCGGGCGTAGGGCCGATCACCCGCTTCGACGCCAAGGATCTCCCCAGCCGCATCGCCGGCGAGGTGAAGGACTTCGACCCGGCGCAGTTCATGGACAAGAAGGAGGCGCGGCGCAACGACCTCTTCATCCAGTTCGGCCTGGCGGCCACCGAGCTGGCGCTGCGCGACGCGGGGCTCCCCACCGATCAGCCGCTGGGAGAGCGCGCCGGGGTGATCGTCGGCTCCGGCATGGGCGGGCTCTCCACCCTGGAGCAGACGCACCTGACGGCGGTGGAGAAGGGCCACCGGCGGGTGAGCCCGTTCTTCATCCCCTCCATCATCGTCAACCTGGCAGGCGGGCAGATCTCCATCCGCTACGGCGCGGGGGGCGTGAACTTCGCGCCGGTCTCGGCCTGCGCCACCGGCAACCACGCCCTGGGCGAGTCGCTGCGCCACCTGCAGCACGGCGACGTGGATCTGATGATCAGCGGCGGGGCCGAGGCCACCATCACCCTTTTGGGCATCTCCGGCTTCACCTCGGCGCGGGCGTTGAGCGAGCGCAACGACGCCCCCGAGAAGGCCTCCCGGCCGTTCGACAAGGACCGGGACGGCTTCGTCCCCGGCGAAGGGGCGGGTATCCTCATCCTCGAGGAGCTGGAGCACGCCCGGCGCCGGGGCGCGCGCATCTACTGCGAGCTCACGGGCTACGCCGCCACCGCCGACGCGTACCACATCACCACCCCCTCGGGCGGCGGCGCGGAGCGGGCGATGCGCGCCTGCCTGGAGGACGCCGGCCTGCGCCCGGAGGACGTGCAGTACGTCAACGCGCACGGGACCTCGACCCCGGTGGGCGACACCGCCGAGGTGAAGGCGATCAAGAGCGTCTTCGGCGACTGGGCGAAGAAGGGGCTGATGGTCAGCTCCACCAAGAGCATGACCGGGCACCTGCTGGGCGCGGCGGGCGGGGTGGAGGCGGCGTTCTCGGTGCTGGCGCTCCACCACGGCATCATCCCGCCCACCATCAACATCGAGAACCAGGATCCGGAGTGCGACCTGGACGTGGTGCCCAACAAGGCGCGCGAGGCGCGCATCCGCACCGCCATCTCCAATTCATTCGGATTCGGCGGCACCAACGCGGTGGTGGCGTTCCAGAAGCTGGAGTAGCAGAAGCGCGCCGGCGGTGAGCGCCGCCAGCAGGACCGAGAGGAAGAGCCAGGGCGGGCGGTAGCGCAGCGCCACCTCGTGCCTTCCCGCCGGCACCGGCACCGCCAGCGCGCTCAAGTCGGCTTGCACGGCCCGGGCGGGCGCCCCGTCGATCGCCGCCCGCCACCCCGGGTCGTAGTGCTCCGCGATCACCAGCAGGGCGGGGGCCGGCGAATCGGTGCGGGCGCGGAGGAGATCGGCGGCGGGCCGCTCGAGGACGGCCTCTCCGGTCGCCCCGCCCGGGCAGGGAAGGCCCAGGTCGCGACGCACCACCGCCACCTCGGGGCGAAAGCCGGGAGCGGCCAGCGCCCGCAGCGCCGCCGCCCGATCGGGAGCGACCAGCGCGCAGGCGGCGAGGAACGCCCGCGGCCGCTGGGGAAACTCCTTCACCCAGGTGCCGAAGGCGGCCTGCTTGTACCCGAGCGTCTCCGCCTCCGCGGCGCCCAGCGCCTCCGGGGTGCGCAGGTCGAAGCGCGCCCCCATCACCCGCGCCAGCGCGGCCGGCGCCTCCACCAGGGTCGCCTCGTAGTCCTGGTCGGCGAGCGAGGTGTAGGCGGAGATGCTCTCGATGCGCGCCAGCTGGTGGTACTGGGGGTTGAGGATCTGCAGGGAGGCGAAGGCACGCGCCAGCCGGGGATCGAGCACGTCGTAGAGCAGGGGGCGCGATGAGGATCCGCGGATGCGCCAGCGCCCTTCGCTGGGGCCGGCGCGGGCCTTGAGTTCGTCGGCCAGGGGGACGGGGGAGTGGAAGAGGTCCACCGGGGCGGTGAAGAGCAGGCCGAAGCTCTGGGTGACGGCCGCCGCCGCGCAGAGCGAGGCCAGGGCGGGCCCCCGGCGCCCGGCGCGGAGCAGGGCCGCCGCCGCCAGTGCCGCGCACAGTCCCGCCTCCGCCAGCGTCCCCGCCTTCAGCTCGCCGAGAAACCAGGCCGCGGGGAACGCGGCTCCGGTCTTTCCCCGCAGCTGCAGGAAAGCCTGCAGGCGCGGCGCGAGCGGGACCAGGGCGAGGCGCAAGGCGCCCAGCGCGATCGCCAGCCCCAGGGCGGCGCGCAACAGGCCGCGCGGCTTTCGCACGGCCTCCTCCGCGCCCGGCGCCCCCGCCAGGCAGAGCAGCAGCATGGCCGGGCCCGCCAGCTTCTCGGCGTAGCGGAAGAGCCTCATCCCGGGGATGACAGAGAGCAGGCGTTGCACGCCCAGCGCATCGCCCGTGGTGGCGAGGAGCAGCAGGGCTCCCCCGGCGGCGAACCAGGCGCCGCGGCGTCCGGAGAACGCCGCGAGCAGGAGCAGGGGAGCGCCGAGCGCGATGGAGGTGGCGAAGGCCTCGTCGATCGATCCGCGGACGAAGTACTCCGGGTAGGGCGAGGGCCGGTCCACCGAGCCCACGTCCTGCCGGTCGTCGAACGCCCAAGGGACGAGCACGCCCGCAAGTCGCGAAGGCGCGTTGCTGAACAGCGCCCGCTCCTCGCCGGCCATTCCCCCCGCGCGGGAAGACTGGAGCAGGCGGGGAAGCACGGGAAGCTCCGCGGGCGCCGCGAGCAGCGCCGCGCAAGCGGCCCAGGCGGCAACGATGCCCGCCGTCCGCCCGGAGCGGTTTCTCGCCAGCATCCAGATCGCGCCGATGAAGGCGCAGATCAGCGCCGACTGCGGATCGCCGCCGTAGACGCAGAGCGAGAGGGCGAACGAGGCCCAGAGCAGCCGGCCCGGCGAGAAGCGCTCCACCGCACGCAACAGGCCGTGCAGGGCCAAAGGAGCGGTGGCCGCCCCCAGCGCGTAGGCGAGGTTGGAAGCGGTGACGGAGACCAGGTACCCGCTGCCCGCGTAGGCGCAGGCGGCAGCTGCCGCGGGCCAGGGCGAAGAGCCCTGGAGGGTGAGCCGCCGCGCCAGGAGGAACATCGCCGTCCAGGCCAGGGGGATGGCGAGCAGGTGGTTGAGCTTGAAAGCCCACTCGAAAGGCAGGACCAGGTAGAGGGCGGTCAAAGGATGGAAGAGCCCCGGCGTCACCTGCGCCAGCACCGGCGCGCCCGACTCGGTCCAGGGGTTCCAGAACGGCGAGGCAAGAGCCCGGAGCTGCTGGGCGATGAACTGCTTGTACGGGTACGCGTTGCGCCCGGTGTCCCGGTAGAAGAGCTGCAGCGAGGGGTCGAGCGCCGTCCCGGCGAGCAGCGCGAAGAGGAGAAGGCCGAGGAGCCAGGGCGTCCACCGTCGTTCGCGCACCGGCGGCGATACTACCTTGCTCCTGCTGCGGGTGCGCGATATGAGCGACGCCAATGGCGGACCCGTCGATGGAGAGGCCCCTCGCAGAAGTGGATCCCGAGATCGCGGGCCTGATCCGCGAGGAGACGCGCAGGCAGGCCGACGGGCTGGAGCTGATCGCCAGCGAGAACTTCGTCTCCGAGGCGGTGCTGGAGGCGCAGGGATCGACGCTCACCAACAAGTACGCCGAGGGCCTGCCGGGGAAACGCTACTACGGCGGCTGCGAGGTGGTGGACAAGGTGGAGCAGCTGGCCATCGACCGGGCCAAGGCGCTCTTCGGCGCGGAGCACGCCAACGTGCAGCCGCACGCGGGCTCCCAGGCCAACATGGCCACCTACTTCGCGCTCCTGCGGCCCGGCGACCGGATCATGTCGCTCTCCCTGGCGCAGGGCGGCCACCTCACCCACGGATCGCCGGTGAACTTCTCCGGCAAGCTCTTCGAGATCCACCACTACGGCCTCGATCCGAAGACCGAGCAGATCGACTTCGACGCCGCCCACCGGCTGGCGCGCGACGTCCGCCCCCAGGCGCTGCTCTGCGGCGCCTCCGCCTATCCGCGCACCCTGGACTTCGTCCGCCTGCGGGAGATCGCCGAGGAGGTCTCCGCGGTGATGATCTGCGACATCGCCCACATCGCCGGGCTGGTGGCGGTGGGCCTGCACCCCTCGCCCGTGCCCCTGGCCGACGCCGTCACCACCACCACCCACAAGACGCTGCGCGGGCCCCGCAGCGGGCTCATCCTCTGCAAGCAGCAGCACGCCAGGGCGGTGGACTCCAACGTCTTCCCCGGCATCCAGGGCGGGCCCCTGGAGCACATCATCGCCGCCAAGGCGGTGGCCTTCGCCGAGGCGCTGCGGCCGGAGTTCAAGGACTACCAGCAGCGCATCCTGGACAACGCCCAGGCGCTGGCCGCCGGGCTGATCGAGGGCGGGGTCCGGCTGGTGGCGGGCGGCACCGACACCCACCTGATCCTCTGCGACCTGCGCTCCAAGAAGCTCACGGGCAAGATCGCCGAGACCGCCCTGCAGCGGGCGCACATCACCACCAACAAGAACATGATCCCCGGCGACCCGGAGAAGCCCTTCGTCACCAGCGGCTTGCGGCTGGGAACCCCGGCGCTCACCACCCGGGGCATGGGCCCGAAGGAGATGAAGCAGGTGGCGAAGCTCATCCTCCGCGTGCTCGCCCGGCCCGAGGACGAGGCGGAGATCGGCCGGGTGCGGGGCGAGGTCCGCGAGCTCGCCAGCCAGTTCCCGCTCTACGCGGCCAGGCTCGCCTGAGCCGTGAAGTGCCCGTTCTGCGCCGAGGTGGAGAACAAGGTGATCGACTCGCGCCTCTCCAACCAGGGCGCGGTCATCCGCCGGCGCCGCGAGTGCCTGGGCTGCCAGAGGCGCTTCACCACCTACGAGCGGGTGGAGGAGATCCTCCCCATGGTGGTGAAGAAGGACGGCCGGCGGGAGGCCTTCGACCGGCAGAAGGTGCTGGAGGGCCTGAAGCTGGCCTGCCAGAAGCGGCCGGTGGGCGCCGACCAGCTGGAGGCGGTGGTGGACGGCATCGAGCGCCGGCTGCAGGAAATGGGCGAGAAGGAGGTGCCCAGCTCGGTGATCGGCGAGGCGGTGATGCGCGAGCTGGCCCGCCTCGACGAGGTGGCCTACGTGCGCTTCGCCAGCGTCTACCGCTCCTTCAAGGACCTCGGCGAGTTCATGAGCGAGCTGAAGGAGCTGATCTCCGAGCGCAAGAGCGCGCAGAAGAAGTGAGCGCCGAGGAGCTCATGCGCCTCGCGCTCGCCGAGGCGGAGAAGGGGCGCGGCCGCACCCATCCCAACCCCGCGGTGGGCGCGGTGCTGGCGCGGGCCGGCCGGGTGCTGGGCGTGGGCCACCACCTGCGGGCCGGCCTGCCCCACGCGGAGGTGAACGCGCTGCGCGCGG
>DATKAG010000053.1:0-3868 GCA_035498355.1 Myxococcales bacterium
GTCTTCGGCAGCCAGCGCTGCGACTGCGGCCCCCAGCTCCACCGGGCGCTGCAGATGATCGACGAGGCGGGGAAGGGCGTGGTGGTCTACCTGGACCAGGAGGGGCGGGGCATCGGCTTGATCAACAAGCTCAAGGCCTACAACCTGCAGGACGAGGGCCACGATACGGTGGAGGCCAACGTCAAGCTGGGCTTCAAGGCCGACCTGCGCGACTACGGCATCGGGGCCCAGATCCTCCGCGACGTGGGCGTGCGCAAGCTCCGGCTGATGACCAACAACCCGAAGAAGATCGACGGGCTCAAGCGCCTCTACGACCTGGAGGTGGTGGAGCGGGTGCCCATCGAGGTGGGCCTCTCTCCGCAGAACGAGGGATATCTCACCTCCAAGCGCGACAAGATGGGGCACCTCCTCTCCCTGACGAAGAAGTAGGATGCGCGGCGGATGAGCACCACGAGCCCTCCTCCGGAAGAGCTGTCCGCGCAGGGGATGCGATTCGCGCTGGTGGCCACGCGCTGGAACGCGGGCATCGTCGAGCAGCTCCTGCAAGGGGCGCAGAAGGCCCTGGCCGCCCGCCGGGCGGAGAACGTGCGGGTGCACCGTTGCGCGGGCGTCTTCGAGCTGGGGCCCCTGGCGGTCCGGGTGGCGCGGGGCGGCGAGATCGACGGGCTGATCGCCCTGGGCTGCCTGATCCGGGGCGGCACCGACCACTACCGGGTCCTCTGCGACGAGGTGACCCGCGCCCTGGGCGCGCTGGCGATGGAGGCGGCCGGCGCCCCGCACCCCCTGGCGGTGGCGTTCGGCGTGCTCACCTGCGAGACCGCGGAGCAGGCGCAGGAGCGCGCCGACCCGCGCGGCTCGGACAAGGGCGGCGAGGCGGCGCTGGCCTGCATCGAGCAGGTGCACGCGTTCCGCTCGGTGGTGGAGCGGTAGTGGGTTCCCGGACCCGGGCGCGGGAGTGCGCGCTGCAAGCGCTCTACCAGCTCGACCTGGGCGGGGGCGACGCCCGGGAGGCGGTGCGGGCGGTGCTCTCCCACTTCGAGGAGGCGGACGAGTCCACCGAGCGCTTCGCCGACGAGCTGGTGCGCGGGGTGCAGTCCGAGCGGGCGCAGATCGACCAGCTGATCCAGACCAGCAGCACCCACTGGAAGCTGGAGCGGATGGCCAGGGTGGACCGGAACATCCTCCGCCTGGCGGTGTACGAGATCCTCCGCCGGGCCGACGTGCCCGTGCGGGTGACCCTGGACGAGGCGGTGGAGCTGGGGAAGAAGTTCGGCTCGGAGGAATCGTCGGCGTTCGTCAACGGGGTGCTCGACCGGATCGCCCACATGGACCTGCCCAACGCCACTCCGAAGCTGGAGAAGAGGTAGTGGATCTTTCCTTCTTCCCCCTCACCCTGGAGGCCGTGGACCAGGCGGCGGCGGATTCGCTCTGCCTCTTCGTCGCCTCGGACGAGCGGCCCCTGACGGGGCTGGCGGGGCTGGTCGACTGGCGGCTGACGGCGCGCCTCTCCCGGCTGCTGCGCGGCGGCCAGCTGACCGGCGACGCCGGCGAGGCGGTGCTCACCTCGCCCGGGCCGCGGCTGGGGTTCCGCAAGATGTTCCTCTTCGGCATCGGGCCCAGCGACCAATCCGAGGAGGACCTGCAGCGCCGGGTCGGCGAGGCGCTGCGCAAGCTGTCCGAGGCAGGCGTGCGCGACGCCGCCCTGCAGCTTCCCTCCCGGCTCTCGCCGGAGAGCGGGGTGCGCGCCCTGGTGGACGCCCTGCAGGGCCCCGGCCGGGCGGTGGTGTTCGCGCCCGAGCCGCAGAAGATGATCGCGGTGCTCGGCCAGGTGGCGCGGGGGCAGGCGCGCCTGGAGCAGCGGACGGTGAAGGTGCCCTCGCCCGCGCCCCTCCAGGGCGGCTCGCAGGAGGTGCCCGTCGCTCCGCCGCTGGAGTCCGAGCCGGCGCCGGCGGACGGGAAGAGGCCTTCTCCGCCGCCGGCGCAGCGCTACGTTCCCTCGCTGCCGCGGCAGAACGTCTTCAAGAAGAAGAAGTGATCAGGGCGCGCGGCGCTGGATCACCGCCACGTCGCGCCAGCGGCCTTCCTGCACGAAGATCTGCTCCGCCCCGGACTGCACCGTGAGCTCGCGCGCGCCCGTCCACCGCAGGCGCACGGGCACGCTGCCTCTGGCGATGAAGACGTCGCTGCGCGCGGCTTGCGGGGCGTCCTTGGAGCGCAGCGCAACGTGGGTGGTGAGGGTGTCCGCGCAACGCACCTCGAAGAGGTCCGCCTGCGCGCGGCCGTCGGGCGAGAGCGAGCCCTCGATCTCGTGCGAGGAGCAGGGCGCCGCCTCCGGCGACCTTCGCCAGACCCAGAAGCTGGCCAGGGCGATGGCCAGCATGAGGACGGACAGCGCCGCGAGCAGCTTCAAGGGCTGAGGCGCTCCATCATGCGCGGGAAGGGGATGGTCTCGCGCACGTGGTGCAGCCCGCAGATCCAGGCCACCGTCCGCTCCACTCCCAGGCCGAAGCCGGAGTGGGGGACGGAGCCGTACTTGCGCAGGTCGAGGTACCAGGCGAACGCCTCGGGCGGGAGCTTGTGCTTCTCGATCTCCGCCTTGAGGGTGGCGTAGTCGTCCTCGCGCTGCCCGCCGCCGACGATCTCGCCGTATCCCTCCGGCGCCAGCACGTCCACCCCCAGGGCCACCTTGGGATCCTGCGGATCCTTCTTGAAGTAGAAGGCCTTCATCTCCGCCGGGTAGCGGTGCACCATCACCGGCCGGTCGAACTGCTTGCAGAGGATGGTCTCCTCGTCGCCCCCCAGGTCGTCGCCCCATTTGACCGGGTGGCCGGCCTTCTGGATGGTCTCGATGGCCTGGGTGTAGGTGATGCGGGGGAAGGGCTTCTGCACCCGGCGAAGCGGCTCCAGGTCGCGCTCCAGTGCCCCCTTCAGCTCGCCCTCGTGCCTGGCCAGCGCCGCCTGGACGATGGCCACGATGAGGTCCTCGGCCAGGTCCATGTCGCCGTCCAGGTCGAGGTAGGCCACCTCCGGCTCCACCATCCAGAACTCCGTCAGGTGGCGGCGCGTCTTGCTCTTCTCCGCCCGGAAGGTGGGCCCGAAGACGTAGGCCTTGCCCACGGCCATGGCCGCCGCCTCGCCGTAGAGCTGGCCCGACTGGGTGAGGTAGGCCTTGCCCAGGTCGAAGTAGGGCACCTCGAAGAGGGTGGAGGTGCCTTCGCAGGCCGCCGGGGTGAGGATGGGCGAGTCCACCAGGGTGAATCCGCGCGAGTCGAAGTAGTCGCGGATGGCCTTGATGATGGTGTGGCGGATGCCGAGGATGGCCCGCTGCCGCGAGGAGCGCAGCCAGAGGTGGCGCTGCTCCTGGAGGAAGCCGACCCCGTGCTCCTTGGGCTGGATGGGGTAGCCCGGCTCCCCTTGGAGCACGCGCAGGCCGCTCACTTGCAGCTCGAAGCCCAGGGGGCTGCGCGGGTCCTTGGCCACCTTGCCGCGCACCTCCAGCGAGGCCTCCTGCGGCGCGTGCTCGGCGGCGGCGAACACCGCCTCGGGCACGTCCTTCTTGGAGACCACGCACTGGATCACCCCGGTGCCGTCGCGCACCTGGAGGAAGTGCAGCTTGCCGCTGGAGCGCTTCCCGTAGAGCCAGCCGCGCAGCAACACTTCTTGTCCGTCGTGGGCGGAGATGCCGCTGATGTAGACCTGTGGCTCCATGGGGAGCGCGGATACTATTGCCAGCATGGGCGCGCGTCGAGTAGGACCGCGCGGTGCTCGCCGCCCTCATCCTCGCCGCCGGGCTGGCCGGCGCCTCGGCCGGCGCGGTGCGCGTGCCCAGCAGCGAGTCGGCCTGGGGCGGCGTGCGCGAGCAGGGGCC
>DATKAG010000054.1:0-13695 GCA_035498355.1 Myxococcales bacterium
AGCCCCTGCTCCAGCGACTCCTTGTCGGTGGCGGCGTAGTAGGCACCGCCGGTCACCTTGGCGATCTGCTGCAACAGCTCGGGGTTCACGTCGATCTCCACCGGCTCGTAGGTGGTGCGCCCGAAGAGGTCGGTGCCCGTCGGATAGGGCACCCGCCCACCCTTGCCGATGAGGATGGTGAAGACCTTGATGCCCAGGTCCTTGGCGATCTCCGCCGCCTGCAGGGGGGAGAGGTTGCCGGCGTTGTTGTCGCCGTCCGTAATCAGGATCACCACCCGGCTCTTGGCGTCCGACTCGCGCAGCCGGTTGACCGCCGTCCCCAGGGCGTTGCCGATGGCGGTGCCGTCGACGATCACCCCGGTGCGCACCTGGTCGAGCAGGGAGTCGAGCACCTTGTAGTCCAGGGTCAGCGGGCACTGCGTGTACGCTTCGCCGGCGAACACCACCAGCCCGATGCGATCGTTCTGGCGGGAGGCGATGAAGTTGCGCAGCACCTCCTTGGCCACCGTGATCCGGTCCTTGGGGCGGAAGTCGGCGGCCAGCATGGAGGTGGAGAGATCGAAAGACACCACGATGTCGATCCCTTCCACCGCCAGGTCCTGGCGGCGGGAGGCGCGCAGCCGGGGGCCGGCGAGGCCGAGGCTGGTCAAGGTGACCGCCGCGATCAACAGCGCTCCGGGGAGCCACCAGAGCCGCGCCCAGCGCGAGGGGGGCAGCGAGGCCGCCGACGCCCTGGGCATCACCAGGCGGGGAAGGGCGCGGCGGCGGCGGGCCAGGAGCCAGGCCGCGGGCAGGAGCGCGGCAAGGCCCAGGAGCGCCCAGGGATGGGCGAAGGTGAGGGTGCCGAAGCTCATGCCGCCTTCACCGGGATGGCCCGCAAGGGGCGGGTGTGGCGGATGAGCCACTCGGCGCGGTCCACCCCGCGCAGGCACTCCTCGCCGCTGGGCTCGAGCTTTGCGAACTTCACCAGGTCCTCCCAGCGCACCTCCTCGATCAGCTCCTGCAGGTCCAGCCCGATCAGCCGCCGCTTGCGCAGCGCCTCGATGAACTCCTCGCTGGTGAGGTCGAGGGCGTTGAACTGCAGCCGCTCGCCCAGGTATCCGCGCACGATCTCCGAGAGGGTGAAGATGGCGGGGCGGCCCCCGCCCCGCGCCCAGGGAGCCGACTCTCGCATCTGCGAAAGCCGTTCCAGCGCCACCTCGTCGTAGAACGCCAGGGGCTCCGCCTGGGGCCGGGCGGCGCGCTTCTTCCGGTAGCGGAGGAAGAGGATGATCAGGGCCGCGGCGGCGAGCAGGCCGCCCAGGAGCCAGGCCCACAGATAGCTCGGCACCCAGGCGGGGACCGGCGGCTTGGGCCCGTGGTGCGATCGCTCGGGCGAGCTCTCTCCCTCCTCCTGCACCAGGCTGCGGAAGCGGAGCGGCCGCCCGCGCACCGACACCTGCCGGGCCCCCTCCGGCCCGCTCACCGCCAGCGTCAGGTCGGGCAGCCGCGGCTCGACCGTCCCGTAGTCGGCGAGGGTGAGCTCGAACACGGTGCGGGCCTTGCTCCCGTCCAGCTCTTCCCGGCGGGAGGAGGGAGCGGGAGCGCCGGGAGGGGCCGCCAGCGGCGCCGGATCGAAGGCGGGGAGCGAGTAGACGTCGCGCGCGTCGTGCTCCACCGAGACCCGGACGGCGATGTGCTCGCCCAGCGTCACCTCCTCGGGTTCGGCGCGCACTTCCAGGGAGAGGGGCGAGGCCTCGGGGAGCGCGCCCGCGGCGAGGAGCAAGGCGAGGGCCCAGGTCACGCGGATCGCCTCCTCGCCCGCGCGCGGAAGAGCGCCGCCAGGGGAGCCACGTAGTCATCGCCGGGGCGGACCCGGACGGCCTCCAGCGAAACGCGGCGGAAGATCCGCTCCCGCCTCTCCTCCCGCTCCCTGGCCTGGGTCTCCCAGGCGCGCCGGGTGCGGGCGTCGGAGAGATCCACCAGCTGCAGCTCCCCCGTCTCCGCGTCCAGCAGGGGCCAGAGGCCTGCGAGGGCGGGAAGCCTTTCCTCCACCGGATCGGTCACCACCACCGGGACCACGTCGTGCCGCCGGGCCAGCACCGCCAAGGCCGTCTCGTAGCCGTCGGCGAGGAAGTCGCTGACCACGAACACCACCGCCCGCCGCCGCTGGGCATTGGTGAGGTGCCCCAGGGCTCCGGCCAGGTCGGTCCCCCGGCCGCGGGGGCGGAAGGCCAGGGTCTCGCTGATCAGGCGCAGGCCGTGCTTGCGCCCCCGGCGGGGGGGCACGTACCGCTCGATGCGGTCGGTGAAGAGGAGCAGGCCGGCCCGGTCGCCGTTCTCCAGGGCGGAGAAGACCAGCAGGGCGGCGATCTCCGCCGCCACCTCCGCCTTGGCCTTCTCCGCAAGGCCCGCGTCCTGCGAGGCGCTGCGGTCCACGGCGATGAGCGCGGTCAGCTCCCGCTCCTCGGCGAACACCTTGACGAAGGGCTCTCCCATGCGGGCGGTGACGTTCCAGTCGATGGAGCGGATCTCGTCGCCGGGGAGGTAGGGGCGCACCTCGGAGAAGGCCATTCCCCGCCCCTTGAACACCGAGTGGTAGCCGCCGGCGAGCGTATCCTGGACCGCGCGCCGGGTGGTGATCTCGATGCGCCGGATCTTGCGGATGAGGTCTGCGGGCGCCGCCATGGAGCCGCCTCAAGGCACCTCGATCTTCTCGAGGATCTTCTGGATCACCTTCTCCGGGGTCAGGCTCTCCGCCTCCGCCTCGTAGGTGAGGGAGACGCGGTGGCGGAGCACGTCGTAGGCCACGGCCTTCACGTCCTCCGGGGTGACGAAGCCCCGGTGGCGGAGGAAGGCGTGGGCGCGGGAGGCGAGGTTCAGGTAGATGGTGGCGCGGGGCGAGGCGCCGTACTCGATGTACCCCGCCATCTCGTTCAGCCCGGCGGCCGGCGCGTCGCGCGTGGCCAGCACCAGGCTGACGATGTACTCCTTCACCTTGGGGTCGATGTAGATGTCGCTCACCACCCGCTGCGCCCGCAGGAGCTGCTCGGGGGAGACCACCGTGGCCGGACGGGGGAGCTCCTGGCCCGCCACCCGGTCCATGATCTGCAGCTCCTCCTGCCGCGAGGGGTAGCCCACCCGGACCTTGAGCATGAACCGGTCGACCTGCGCCTCGGGCAAGGGGTACGTCCCCTCCTGCTCGATGGGGTTCTCGGTGGCCAGCACCAGGAACGGCGAGGGCAGGGCGAAGGTCTGATCCCCGATGGTCACCTGCTTCTCCTGCATCGACTCCAGAAGCGCGCTCTGCACCTTGGCGGGGGCGCGGTTGATCTCGTCGGCGAGGATGAGGTTGGCGAAGAGGGGCCCCCTCTTCACCGTGAAGCCCTGCGTCTGCGGCTGGTAGATCTGCGTCCCCACCAGGTCGGCCGGCAGCAGGTCGGGGGTGAACTGGATGCGCTTGAAGGAGAGCTGCAGGCAGTCGGCCAGCGTCTTCACCGTCAAGGTCTTCGCCAGCCCCGGGACGCCCTCGAGCAGCACGTGCCCGCCGGTGATCAGTCCGATGAGCAGCCGCTCGATCATCTGCTTCTGGCCGACGATCACCTGCCCGGCCTGTTGCAGGAGCGCCTCGACGAACGCCGATTCCTGCTGGATGCGATCGTTGAGGAGTCGGATGTCGGTCGCCGGCTGTGCGCTCAAGGTGCTCTCTTCCTTTTCGCTCCCGGAAGCTAGCAGAACCGGGAAAGGGCCCGAAACTTCCCGCTACTGGTACTGCTTGAGCAGGTCGCAGCCCTTGGGGTCGCCGCCCTTGCAGCCCTGCTGCAAGAGGCCCACCCCCTTCTTGATGTCCGCCCCCGACTCGATGAGCAGGAAGCCCTCCCCGGTGCAGGCGTGCGCGGAGCCGCCCTCGCAGGCCCTGGCGAAGTAGAAGCTGGCGCGGACCACGTCCTCGCTTGCGGCGTAGTGGTTGCCCAGCCAGGTGCAGCCGGGGATCTCGCCCCCGTCGCAGGCCTGCTGCGCCAGCTTCTCCGCGCGCTCCTTGTTGCCCGCTTGCAGCACCCGGGGCGCCAGGGTGGCGCAGCCGCGGGCAGCTCCCTTGCTGCAGGCCTTCTCCAGGAGGCCGTCGGCGCGGAAGGCGTCCTGGGGTCCGCCGCTGCCGCGGGCGAACAGCTCGCCCAGGTGGGCGCAGGCCAGCGCGCCGCCCGCCTTGCACATCTTCTCCAGCCGGGCGAGGGCGGCGCCCGTCTGCGGAGCCTGCCCCTCGCCCAGGGCCATCGCCCGCGCGTCGTCGGCGCAGGCCTGGGGGTCCTTGCCCTTGCAGGCCTTGTGGAACAGGCCGGCGGCCTTGGCCTCGTCCTTGGGCACGCCCAGGCCCTCCCGGTAGACGACGCCCAGGTCGCCGCAGGCGGACGCCTTGCCCGCCTGGCACTCCTTCTCCAGCTCCTGCACGGGGGCGGCGGCGAGGAGCAGCAGGGCCAGCGCGATCATGGATCAGTCATCCGCGGTGATCTCCCTCGGCACCTCGGGCTCGTCGCGCACTTCCGGGGGAACCGAGCCGTCCTCGGGGAAGAAGCGGTCCAGCGCCCGCCGCACGTCGTCCAGGGTGTGCAGCTCGGGGGCCAGCCGGCGGAAGGCCAGGCCCCCGCGCCGGCCGCGGGTGTACCAGAGCAGGTGCTTGCGCAGCTCGCGCACCGCCGCCAGCTCCGCCTCCCGGGCATCCAGCTCCTTCTGCGGATGTCCGCCATTGGGGCGATACGGGCGCGGCCGCGGCGCCCCTTCCGGGCGGACGAGGCGGTGCTTGCCCTGCTTCTCCTCGATGGCCATGCGCACGTGGCGCAGGACGGTGCCGCGCCATTCGGCCAAGGTGACTTCCGGCGGAATCTCGCCCCTTTCCAGGGCGAGCAGCTCGCGGAAGATCCACGGGTAGCCGCAGGCCCCACGGGCGATGCGGGCGGCGTCGGCGCCGGTCTCCTCCAGCATGCGGCGGGCGGCGGTGGCGGTGAAGAGATCGCCCGAGCCCCAGACGGCGATGCCCACCGCCCGCTTGGTGCGGCGGATCAAATCCCAGTCGGCCCGGCCGCGGTACATCTGGGCCCTGGTGCGAGGGTGCAGCCCCACCGCCACCGCGCCGCCCTGCTCGCAGGCCTTGGCGATCTCGGGGGCGTTGCGGTGCTCCTCGTCCCAGCCGGCGCGCAGCTTCACCGTCACCGGCAGCGGCGCCACCGCCTCGGCCACCTTGCGCACGGTGCGCTCTACCAGCGCCGGGTCCTTGAGCAGGGCGGCGCCGGCGCCGTGGCCGCAGACCTTCCTCACCGGGCAGCCCATGTTGATGTCGACGGCGTCGATGGGGCCGTATCGCTCCACCGCCACCCGGGCGCCCCGGGCCAGGACCTCCGGATCGTGCCCGAAGACCTGGATGGCGAAGGGCCGCTCGGAGGCGGGCCGTTCCAGGTAGCTCAGGGTCTGGTCCCCGCCGTGCACCAGGCCGTGGCTGCTGATCATCTCGGTGTGCGCGATGGCGGCGCCCATCTCCCGGCAGAGCAGGCGGAAGGGCCAGTCGGAAACCCCGGCGAGCGGGGCGAGGAAGTAGCGGTTGGGCAGCGTGAGCGGCCCCAGCTTGACCGTCTGCACGGCGCAGCCCGACATGGGGAGGCTTGTAGCGGCGCCTCGGGGTGGGGGCAAGAGGGTCGAGCGAAACGTTGACGTCGACGTCAAACGTGGACCTTGACGTGGACGTTGCCGTTACGTTGCCGTCCACGTCAACGGCACGTCAATGGCCACGTCGACGTCCACGTCCACGTCTGGTACTTCCCCCCCCGTGCGCTGGACCCCCCTCCTGATCGCGGTCGCCTGCGCCGCGCCCAAGCCGGAGCAAGGCGCGCAGGGGACGTCCGATCGGCTCACCTTGATCTTCTCCGCCTCCGTGGCCGGGGAGATCGTCCCCTGCGGCTGCTCGCCCGATCAGCGGGGCGGCCTTCCCCGGGCCGTGGCCCTGGTCGACAAGCTGCGGCAGACCGAGCCGGATCTGCTGGTGGTGGACGCGGGGGATCTCCTCTTCGAGAACCCGGTGCGGCCGCCGGAGCAGATGCTCACCCAGCGCCAGCTCAAGGCCCGCACCCTGGCCAAGGGCGACGAGCTCCTGGGGGTGGCGGCGCGGGCGGTGGGCTCGCGCGACCTCGCCCTGGGGCCGCAGTTCGCCGCCGACAGCGCCGGGAAGGTGCCGCTGCTCGACGCGGGCTTCGCCAAGGTCCCCGGAGCGCGCGACACGTTGCTCGCCCAGGCCGGCCCGCTGAAGGTCGGTCTCTTCGCGGCGGGCGCGGAGCCGGATCCCGCCGCCGCCATCGCCGCGCGCGCCCGCGGCTTGCGGGAGGCGGGAGCGCGCGTCCTCCTCCTCCTCTTGCACCCGCGGGGCGAGAGCGCCTTCCCCACCGCGCAGGCGCTCCTGCCCGCCGCCAAGGCGGCCGGCGTGGACCTGGTGGTGCTGGGCCGCCGCGACGACCCGGCCGCAGATCCCAACCGCAAGGATCCCGGGCCGCCGCCGCTGTTGGCGGTGGAGGGACACGGGCAGAGCCTCCTGCGCCTGGACGTGAAGCTCGGCCAGGGCCCCATCGCGCTGGTGCCCACGGCCGCCGACCGGGACGAGGAGATCCACGGGCTCGAGGTCCGCATCGCCCGCTTCCGCGCCCAGATCTCGCTCGCGCCCCAGCGCCGCGAGCAGCTCGAGGCGAAGATCCAGGAGCTGGAGGAGCGCAAGCGGGCGCTCGCTTCGGCGCCCGTTCCCGGGCCCGCCCCGGGCGCCTCCTGGGCGAGGGCCACCTTCCTGCCGCTCACGCAAGAGATCGGGGCGGACCCGGAGGCGCAGAAGCTCGTCGACGCCTACGACCAGAAGGTGGCGGAGATGAACCTTCTGGAGGCGCGCCGCCAGCCCGAGACCTGCCCGGCGGCAGCCCGGGGCGAGCTCTCCTACACGGGCGCGGCCTCCTGCGCCGAATGCCACAAGGACCAGGCCGCGTTCTGGACGCAGACCAAGCACGCGCGCGCCTACCAGACCCTGGTGACGGTGGAGAAGCAGTTCAGCCTGGATTGCGTGCGCTGCCACGTCACCGGCTGGCAGCAGCCGGGCGGAGTGTGCCGGATCGATCGCACCGGGTCCGGCGGCCCGGGGATCGACGGGCGGGGAGTGGGACGTCGCGACGTGCAGTGCGAGAACTGCCACGGGCCGGGCAGCGATCACCTGAAGGACCCGCAGGGCCGCTTCATCCAGAAGCAGGTGCCGGAAACCGTCTGCCTGCACTGCCACGAGACGGCGAACTCGCCCCAGTTCGACGATGCGAAATACCGGCCGTTCATCGTCGGTCCCGGGCACGGCAAACCCCTTCCCAAGGGCGAGACTCCGCACCCTCTGTCCGGGGGTCCTCACGAACAGTGAGGTGACGCGTCGCGACATCCCTGTCGGGAGAGGAGCGAGAGCGTGCTCCAATGTCGCCTTTGACAGGGGCCCTTCGCGCCAGTAGGAGGGAAGGGTTGCGCTCCGCGATCGCCATCGTGCTCGCATCCCTCTGCGCCGCGCCCGCCTTGCGCGCGCAGGACGACCCTTGGGGCGACGCGGCCCGCGAGCAGGCGCAGAAGCCCGCCGCCGCCGGCGAGAGCGCGCGCAAGCCGGACGATTCGGCCGACGACGACCCCGACCAGCAGGCGGAGGTGGAGAAGAGTGCCGCCGAGTTGGAGGAGGTGCGACAGGCGGAAGAGAAGGCGGGGCTCTTGCCGCAGGAGCCCGGCGCCGGCCCGCTCGACGCCATCGCCGTGGGCCTCGACCCGGCCGACCCGGTCGCCAGCGACCTGTTCAGCGCGCAGGGCTCGGGCCTCGACGGCGCTCCCCTCGCCGATCCCGCTCCCCAGGGCAGCGCCTCCGTCAAGCTGCCCGAGCTGGCGGGCATCTCCGAGGTGGAGCTGCGCGCCAAGTACGACATCCCCGTGGAGCTGAACGACGCGGTGGTGGCGTACATCCGCTTCTTCCAGACCGACGCGCGCGAGCACTTCTCCAAGTGGCTCTCCCGCAGCACCCGCTACGTGCCCCTGATGCGCCAGGTGCTGGAGAAGGAGGGGCTTCCCCTCGACCTGGTCTACCTCTCGATGATCGAGAGCGGCTTCTCCGCCTACGCCTTCTCCTTCGCCAAGGCGGCCGGGCCCTGGCAGTTCGTGGTGGGCACCTCGCGCCGCTACGGGCTGGTCACCGACTTCTGGGTGGACGAGCGGCGCGATCCGTACAAGGCCACGGTGGCGGCGGCCAGGTACCTCAAGGTCCTCAAGCAGCGCTTCCACGGCGACTGGTACCTGGCCTGGGCCGGCTACAACGCCGGGGAAGGGCGCATCACCCGCGCCATCCGCAAGGATCGGACCACCGACTTCTGGCGCATGATGGGCAAGGGCCGCACGCTGCGGGCGGAGACCCGCCACTACGTGCCGAAGCTGATCGCCGCGGCGCTGATCGCCAAGCACCCGGAGAGGTTCGGCTTCCACGTCGATTACGAGCAGCCGCGCGAGGCGGAGGAGGTGCGGGTGCCCGACGCCACCGACCTGCACGTGCTGGCGAAGACCGCCGGCATCACCTTCGAGGAACTGCGCGACCTGAACCCCGAGCTGCGCCGCTTCTGCACGCCGCCCGGCGGGTACACGCTCAAGCTGCCCAGGGGGACGAAGGAAGCCTTCCTCGCCGAGTACCAGAAGCTCGACGCCAGGGACCGCCTCAGCTTCACCGAGCACCGGGTGGAGAAGGGCGAGCCCCTGAACCGGATCGCCCGCGCCTACGGGGTGAGCGAGGCGGCCATCCTCCGCACCAACGGGATCAAGAGCTACCGGCAGATCAAGCCGGGCCGCATCCTGGTGATCGCCATGGCCGGCTCCTCGCGGATGCTGGCCGGATCGCAGCTCGAGGATCGCCACGGCCGGCCGCGCGCACAGGGGCGCGCGGTGATGACGGAGGTGGCCCCGGGGGCGAAGGCCGGTACTCTCTACACCGTCCAGCCGGGCGACACCCTCTGGAGCATCGCCGCCAGGTTCGCCACCACCGTCGACAAGCTGCGCAAGCTCAACGGCCTCACCGGCCGCCGCGCCCGCGAGCTGCAGGTCGGCCAGACCCTCGCCATCCGCGAGACCTGAAAAGCCGGGGGACGCAATCCGGGTTCCCCGGGGGGGGTGGGAAGCGCACGGCACACACATCCGCGCGGCTGCGCCACAGACCGGCCTACCGGCCGGTTCTGGTACGCTTCGGCCATGTGTCGCGAGAGGCATCCCGCCCGCGTTTCGCCGGGGTGGCAATGAAGATCTTGCTGGTGGACGACTCCGCCGCCATCCTCGCCGCCACCACCCAGATGCTCCAGCGGATGGGCCACACCGTCACCACCGCGGAGAACGGGGAGACGGCGCTGGCCGCCTACGAGCGCGACCGCCCCGACCTGGTGCTGATGGACGTGACCATGCCGGTGATGGACGGCTACGCGGCCGCGCAGCAGATCCGCCGGCGGTACCCGGAGGACTGGGTGCCCATCATCTTCCTCAGCGGCGCCGACCACGAGCAGCACCTGGAGCGCGGCATCCGCGCCGGCGGCGACGACTACCTGATCAAGCCCGCCAGCTACGTGGTGCTGCACGCCAAGATCCACGCCATGCAGCGCATCGACGAGATGCGCAAGCGCCTCCTGAAGATGTCCGCCCAGCTGACCGCGGCGAACCGGGCGCTGGAGCGCATGTCCCGCCAGGACGGGCTCACCGAGCTGGCCAACCGCCGCTGCCTGGACTCCTACCTGGCGGACGAGATGGCCCGGGCGCGCCGCTCGAAGAAGGAGCTGGCCCTCGCCCTCTGCGACCTGGACTTCTTCAAGCCCTACAACGATCACTACGGCCACCAGGCCGGCGACCAGTGCCTGAAGAGGGTGGCGCAGGCGCTGAGCTCCGCCTGCCGGCGGCCGGCCGACCTGGCGGCGCGCTACGGGGGCGAGGAGTTCGCCCTGGTGCTGCCCGAGACCGGGCTGGCCGGCGCCGCGCAGGTGGCGGAAGGGGTGCGCAACGCGGTCTCCCGCTTGCTCATCCGCCACGAGTATTCGAGCGTGGCCCCCCACCTCACCGTCAGCATCGGGGTGGCCTCGCTGGTGCCGGCCAAGGAGATCCAGATCGAGCGGCTCGTCGCCATCGCCGACCAGGCGCTCTACCAGGCGAAGAACCTGGGCCGCGATCGCATCGTGGCCCTGCAGGCCGAGAGCTGATCGGTCGGGGTACTAGACGGTCTCATGAGCAGGCGGTGGAACGGCTGGGGAGAGGACGGCGCCCGGGCCGCCGTTCCCGGGTCGGCAGTCGAGCTCCTCCGCGATCGCCTCGGGACCGGCGTCCCGCGCCCGGACGCGGCGCTGGCCACGGTCGCCCAGGCCGTGCCCCGGGGCCGCCTCGCTTCCCATCCCCTGGTCTCGATGGAGGCGGCCGCCAGGGTCCAGGTGGCCTGCGGCCAGGGATTCCCCGATCTGCTCGCCCTGCGCAGCGGGCGCTTCGCCGCCTTCCCCGACGGGGTGGCCCGCCCGTCCTCCCGGGAGGAGGTGCGCGCACTCCTCGAGTTCGCCCTGCGGACGGGTGCCAACGTGATCCCCTGGGGCGGCGGGACCAGCGTGGCGGGCCAGGTGAGGGCGCTGCCCTCGGACGCGCCGGTGCTCGTCCTCTCCCTGGAGCGGATGTCGGGCCTGCTCTCCTTCCAGCCCGAGGCGCGCCTCGCCACCTTCGGCGCGGGAATCGCCGGCCGCCACCTGGAGGCGCAGCTCCGGGCGCGGGGGTGCACGCTGGGGCACTTCCCCCAGTCGTTCGAGCTCTCCACGCTGGGGGGCTGGGTGGCGACGCGCTCCCGCGGCCAGCAGTCGCTGCGCTACGGGCGGATCGAGGACCTGTTTGCCGGCGGCCACCTGGAGGCGCCCGCCGGCGCCCTCGACCTGCCGCCGTTCCCCGCCTCCTCGGCCGGGCCCGACGTGCGGGAATGGATCCTCGGGTCGGAAGGGCGCCTCGGCATCCTCACCGAGGTGATCGTCCGCCTCGCGCCCCTGCCCGAGCGCGAGATCTTCCCCGCCTTCGCCTTCCGCGACCTGGAGCGCGCCCGGGCCTGCGTGCGCGCGCTGGTGGCGCACGGCCTCCCGCTCTCCATGCTCCGGCTGAGCACGCCTGGCGAGACGGAGGTCTCGCTCGCCGCCGCCGGTCGCCCCAAGGGCGCGGGCCTCCTGGAACCGGTGCTGGCGCTGCGCGGAATCAAGCTGGGAGGAAGTGCGCTCCTGGTGACGGCGGTCACCGGGCGCCGCGCCCCCGTACGATCGGGCGCGCGGGAGCTGGGAAGGGTGGTGCGCGAATGGGGCGGGGTCCGGGTCCCGGGGTTGGGAGGGGCCTGGGCCCGCAGCCGGTTCCGCGCTCCCTACCTGCGCGACGCGCTCTGGGACCTCGGATACGGCGTCGACACCGTGGAGACGGCGACGACCTGGGACGCCCACGCCGCCCTCCAGGCCGCGCTGGAAGGCGCCCTCGCCTCGGCGCTACAGCCCGAGGACGAGCGGACGCTCGTCTTCTCCCATCTCTCCCACGCGTACCCGACGGGAGCGAACCTCTACACCACCTTCGTGTTCCGCCTCGCCGCTGACCCGGAGGCGACTCTCGCCCGCTGGCGGCGGCTGAAGGACGCGGCCTCGCGTGCCATCGCCGCCTCGGGAGGGACGATCAGCCACCAGCACGGGGTGGGGATGGACCACCGACTGTACCTGCCGGGCGAGAAGGGGCCGCTGGCGGTGGAGGCGATGCGCAAGCTCGCCGCCGTGTTCGATCCCTCGCGCGTGCTCAACCCGGGCAAGCTCTTCGAGGACCGCCCTTGAGCGCGGCGGAAGATCGCGAACGGGCCTGGGCCTCGCTCTCCCAGGGCTTTGACGCGCTGGTGATCGGGGGCGGGATCACCGGCGCGGCGGTGGCGCGGCAGGCGGTGCGGGCGGGCCTGCGCGTCGCCCTGCTCGAGGCGCGCGACTTCGCCTGGGGAACCTCCAGCCGCTCCACCAAGCTGGTGCACGGCGGGCTTCGCTACCTCCCCCAGCTCCACCTCAAGCTGGTGCGCGAGGCGGTGCGCGAGCGCCAGCGCCTGCGCGTCGAGGCGCCCGGCCTGGTGCGGCCCCTGCCGCTGGTCTTCCTCAGCTCCGGCAAGGGGCTCGGCCGCTGGGGCCCGCGGGCGGTGATCGCCGCCTACTACGCGCTGTTGGGCCGCCGTCGGCCCCCGGAGGTGCCGGCCCGCGATCTCGCCTGGCTCTTCCCGGATCTGCGCGCGGACCGGGCCCTGTGCGGCATGCCCTACGACGAAGCGCAGGTCGACGACGCCCGCCTGGTCCTGCGCCTCGTGCGCGAGGCGGCGCGCGCCGGGGCGGTGGCCCTCAACCACGCGCGCGTGAGGGGACTCTTGCGCGAGCGCGGGGAGGTGGTGGGAGCGGAAGTGGAGGACGCGATCGGCGGCAGGAAGGCCGAGGTGCGCGCCCGGGCGGTGATCAACGCCACCGGGGCCGCGGCCGATCGGCTGCGCGAGGGCGCTCCCCGCATGCGCCCCTTGCGAGGCAGCCACCTGGTGTTCCCCTCCTGGCGGTTCCCGCTGGCGGCGGGGGTCAGCCTGCGGCACCCGCGCGACGGCCGCTTCCTCTCCGCCCTCCCCTGGGAAGGCGCCACGCTCTTCGGCACCACCGACGTGGACCACGGCCAGCCGCCCGGCGAGGAGCCCCGGGCCAGCGCGGCCGAGATCGACTACCTGCTGGAAGCGCTCGCGGCCTGGTTCCCCGCCCTGGCGCTGCGCGCCCGGGACGCCGTCTCCTCTTTCGCCGGCGTCCGCCCCATCGTCTCGGCGGGCATCGCCGACCCCTCGCGCGAGCCGCGCGATTCCTGGATCGCGCTGGAGCGCGGGCTGCTCACCGTCACCGGCGGCAAGCTCACCACCTGCCGGGCCACGGCGCACGCCGCCCTCCGCGCGCTGCGCCGGCGCATTCCCGAGCTCTCGCGGCTGGACCGCGACGCGCCCCTGCTCGACCAGGCTCCCGTGGCCCTCGACGCGCGCCTCCCGGACGCCGTGCGCGCCCGGCTGGCCGGACGGTACGGGGCGGAGGCGGAGGCGGTGGCCGCCGCGGCCCGGCCGGGCGAGCTGGAATGCGTTCCCGGCACCTCCACGCCCTGGGTCGAGCTGCGCTGGGCGGCGCGCGCGGAGGCGCCGGCCCATCTCGACGATCTCCTCCTCCGGCGCGTCCGCCTCGGCCTCACGATGCCGGAAGGCGGCGCCGGGATCCTCGAGCGGGTGCGCGAGATCTGCCTGCCGGAGCTGGGGTGGAGCGCGGAGCGCTGGGCTCAGGAGGCGGAAGCCTACGCCGTCCTCTGGCGTTCCCGGCACGGCGTGTCCGGCGAGAAGTGAGGCTCAGCGCGGCAGGGCGGACTCGAGCACCCGGGCCACGTGCAGCGCGGCGCGGCCGCTGCCGTCCCGGATCTGGTGCCGGCAGCTCGTGCCGTCGGCGACGATCAGCGCCTCGGGCGCGGCCGCGCGCACCGCCGGCAGGAGGCTGCGCTCCGCCATGCGCATCGAGGCCTGGTAGTGCTCGGCCTCGTACCCGAAGGCCCCCGCCATCCCGCAGCAGCTCGAGTCGATCGGCTGCACGGAGAGGCCGGGGACGAGCTGCAGGG
>DATKAG010000055.1:0-10761 GCA_035498355.1 Myxococcales bacterium
ACCGGGGCGCGCCGGGGGATCTGCGTCAGCTTGCCGCCCGCCCCGAGTCGAGATCGAGCTCCTGCAGCTTCCGCCAGAGCGTGGTCCGCCCGATCCCCAGGATGCGGGCCGCGTCGGCCTGCCGCCCCCCGCACGCCTGCAGCACGCGGAGGATGTGCTCCCGCTCCACCTCGGCCAGGGAGCGCAGGGCGTCGCCGCCGGGGGGGTGCGCCTCGAGCATGTCCGGCGGCAGGTGCGCGACGTCCACGTCCTGCCCCTCGGAGAAGAGGGCGCCGTGCCGGGCGGCGTTGAGCAGCTCGCGCACGTTCCCCGGCCAGGGCCAGGCGAGCAGCGCCCGCTCCGCCGCCTCGGTGAAGCGGCTCGTGGGGTGCTTCTCCTGCCGGAGGAACATCTCCGCCAGGGGGAGGATGTCCTCGGACCGCCGGCGCAGCGGCGGCACCTCCAGGGTGAAGACCTTCAGGCGGTAGTAGAGGTCCTCGCGGAAACGCCCCTCGGCGACGGCCTTGCGCAGATCGCGATGCGTCGCGCAAAAGATGCGTGTGTCGACCGAGAAGGTGCGGGTCTCTCCCACCCGGCGCACCTCGCCGTCCTGCAGCACCCGCAGCAGCTTCGCCTGCAAGGGCAAGGACATCTCGGCGATCTCGTCGAGGAACAGCGTGCCCCCGCTCGCCGCCTGGAAGAGCCCGTGGGTCGAGGCGGTGGCCCCCGTGAAGGCGCCGCGAACGTGCCCGAACAGCTCGGATTCCAGAAGCTCGGAGGGCAGCGCGGCCACGTTCACGGCCAGGAAGGGCGCCTTCTTGCGGGCGCCGTTGGCGTGGATGGCCCTGGCCAGCACCTCCTTGCCGCTGCCGCTCTCGCCCAGGATGACCACCGGGGCGTCGGTGCGCGCCACGGCGCTCGCCCGCTCGATCACCGCCCGCATCGCCGGGCTGCCCGCCACCACCCTGGAGCAGAAGCGCATCCCCAGGACCGGCTCGCTGGCGCTGCAAAGCCTGCAGAGGGCGCCGCGCTCGAAGGGATTTTCGCACGATCTCATCGCCTTGTTCCTCCGGGTTCCATTCCGGAACGCGACCTGCGGCATTCCACCTTCAAATCGCGTGCCGGCGGGTACTTGGCCACGGCATTCCTCATGCAATCAAGGAGTTGTCCTCTGCCCAAGGAGTCGCCCCCATGAAGCCGGTCCGCATCCTCGCCAGCGCCCTGCTCGTCGCCGCGGCCGCATTCGCACTCTGGCCGCGAGGCACGCCCGCGGTCCTCAACTCGGCCCACGCGGCCGCCCCCACCACCCTCGAGCAGATCATGCAGGCGCGCAACCTCACGCCCGACGAGGCGGCCGCCGCCCTCAAGGTCTTCGTCCCGCCCGGCAAGTACGACGACTTCGTGATGATCACCTCCGGCGGCCACCGGGGCACGGTGATGCTCTACGGCATCCCCTCCATGCGCCTGCTCAAGGAGATCCCCGTCTACTCCGCGGACTCCTGGCAGGGCTGGGCCCAGGGGGAGATGGAATCCGCGGAGATCCTGAAGAAGGGATCGTTCCCCGGCGGGCTTCCTACCCTCACCTGGGGCGACCTGCACCATCCTCAGATCTCCCTGACCAACGGCAAGTACGACGGCGAGTGGCTGGCGGTCTCGGACAAGAGCGCCGGCCGGGTGGGCATCATCTCCATGAAGGACCTGAAGACCAAGCTGATCTTCAAGACGCCCAACACGGTGAGCGACCACCACGCCGTGTTCACCGACGACAGCGAGTGGCTGGTGCAGAGCGCCTACTTTCCCATGCCCTACATGGAGAAGAACGGGTTCGCGCCCCTCGAGCAGTTCAAGGACAAGTACCGGGGCTCGGCCAGCTTCCTCAAGTTCGACCGCAAGGGCGGCACCATCGACGTGGCGAAGTCGTTCCAGATCGAGCTGCCCCCCTACTTCCAGGACATGAGCATCCTCGGGCGCGGGCCCAGCGAGGGCCTGCTCTTCATCAACTCGATGGACACCGAGCTGGCCACCGGCGGCGACCTGGAGAGCCCCAAGCGTCCCCCGCTGGAGATCGCCGCCTCGCAGCACGAGATGGACTACCTGCACGTCATCGACTGGAAGAAGGCGATGGAGCTGGTGGAGGCGGGCAAGGCGAAGACCATCAACGGCATCCGCGTATTGCCCCTCTCCGTGGCCGCCGCCGAGGGCGTCATCTACTTCGTCCCCGAGTCGAAGAGCCCGCACGGCGTCGACCTGGTGCCCGGCGGCGAGTACGTCACCGTCTCCGGCAAGCTGGACCCGCACGTCTCGGTGTACGCGGTGGAGAAGATCAAGAAGGCCATCGAGGCGAAGAACTTCGAGGGCAAGGATCCGTACGGCGTCCCCATCCTCAAGTACGACGCCTGCCTGGAGGCGCACGTGGCGGTGGGCCTGGGTCCGCTGCACAGCGTCTTCGACGACAAGGGCTACGGCTACACCTCGCTCTTCCTCGACAGCGCGGTGGCCAAGTGGTCCCTGGGCGGCGACTACCAGAAGAAGAACAAGGAGCCGCAGGCCTGGAAGCTGGTGGACAAGGTCTCCATCCACTACAACATCGGCCACCTGCAGGCGCCGGGCAGCAACACGAAGAAGCCCTACGGGAAGTACCTGGTGGCGCTCAACAAGTGGTCGGTGGACCGCTTCCCGCCCCTGGGACCCCTGCACCCCCAGAACCTGCAGCTCATCGACATCACCGGGCCGAAGATGGTGCTGCTCTCCGACACGCCCACCATCGGCGAGCCGCACAACTCGATGATCATGCCCATCGAGCTGCTCCAGCCCTGGACCACCTACCCGGAGACGGGCTGGGACGCGGCGAAGATGAAGAAGAGCGCCTTCGCCACCGAGCAGGGCAAGGAGCGCATCGAGCGCAAGGGCAACGTCGTGACCGTCTACGGGACGGTGATCCGCTCCCACTACACGCCGGACATCGTGCGGGTGAAGGAAGGCGACAAGGTGATCTTCGCCTGGACCAACGTGGAGAGCGCCCGCGACGCCACCCACGGCTTCGGGCTGCACGGCTGGAACGTCAACCTCTCCATCGACCCGGGCGCCACCGAGCGGGCGGAGGTGGGGCCGGTGAAGGCCGGCGTCTACCCCTACTACTGCACCGAGTTCTGCTCCGCGCTGCACATGGAGATGACCGGCTGGATGCTGGTGGAGCCGCGGGCCACCAAGGTGGCGGAGAAGTAGATGGAGCGCAGCCCCGACACCGCCGCGAGCTCTACCCTGCTGATCGTCGCCCTGCTCTGCCTGGGCTGCGCCTGGACCATGCCCTGGTGGGTGATGGAGGCCCGGGCCCCGCAGTACGGACAGCGGACGCTGATCGTGCAGGTGAACCCGCGGGCCGTTTCCGGCGACGTGTTCGAGGTGGACAACCTCGGCCACTACGTGGGGATCCGCAAGATGGAGACCTTCGCCCCGCTGGAGCGGCTGCTCGCGCCCATCGGGTTCGCCGCGGCCATCGCCGGCGTGCTGGTGACGCCGTTCTTGCGCCGGCGCTGGCTGCGGGCGGCGGCGGCGCTCCCGGCCATCGTCCTGCCCATCTTCTTCCTCGCCGACCTCGACGTGACCATGGCGCGGGCCGCCAACGACCGCGACCCGGAGGCGGCCCTCAACCTGATCCTCAGCCACATCGACACCAAGCTGTTCGGCGAGTACGTGGTGGCGCAGTTCAAGGTCACCGCCAAGCCCGGGGTGGGGCTGTACCTCGCCGGGGTCGCCGCGCTGCTCACCCTGGGTCTGGTGTTCTCGGCCCCGCTGGTCCTGGGGCGCAAGCGCAAGCAGGCGATGGCGGGCGCGCTGGCCGCCGCGCTGCTCCTGCCCGGCTCGCTGCGTGCCGCGGAGATCCGGGTGGGGCCGCAGGACTCGGTGGCGGAGGCGGTGGAACGGGCGGCCGAGGGCGACACCCTGCGCATCGAGGGCGTCCACCGCGAGCGCGTCACCCTGCGCAAGAAGCTGCGCCTGCTCGGCGCACCCGGCTCCGCCCTGGACGGGGGCGGCGAAGGAACGGTGCTGCGCATCCAGGCCTCCGGCGTGGAGCTGGACGGCCTGGACGTGCGGGGCAGCGGCGATCTCTACAGCCGCGAGGACGCCGGGGTCCGCATCGAGCGCGCTTCCGGCGTCCACCTGCGCAACCTGGCCATCTCAGAAGTCCTCTTCGGCATCTTCGCTGGCCAGGCCGACCGGTGCGTGCTCGAGGACCTGCGCATCTCCGGCAAGGAGGTGGAGGCCGAGCGGCGCGGCGACGGCATCCGCCTCTGGTACTCCAGCGGCTGCGTGCTGCGCCGCAACCTCCTGGAGCGCACCCGCGACCTGGTCATCTGGTACTCCGCCGGCACGCTGGTCGAGGACAACGTGGTGCGCCACAGCCGCTACGGGCTGCACTACATGTACTCCGACCACAACGTCTTCCGCCGCAACCGCTTCGAGGACGACGAGGTGGGCGCGGCGATCATGTACTCCCGCGACATCACCCTGGAGCAGAACGCCTTCTCCTTCGCCAACGGCGCCAGCGCCGACGGCCTTCTGGTCAAGGACGCCGACGACGTCTTCGTGCGCGACAACCGCTTCGTGCAGAACGCCGTCGCCCTCTTCCTCGACGGCGCTCCCCAGTCGCGCGGGGGGCGGATGGAGGTGCGGGGCAACCTGATCGCGCAGAACGGCGTGGGCGTGGCGCTGCAGCCCAGCACCCGGGGCGCGGAGTTCACCGGCAACGCCTTCGCCGGCAACCAGGTCCAGGTGCAGGTGCAGGGCGGCGGCAGCGCCGAGGCGAACCGCTGGGACGGCAACTGGTGGAGCGACGCGGCGGTCTACGACCGCGACGGCGACGGCATCTCGGACTTGCCCTACCGGGCAGAGTCCGTCTACGAGGTGCTGGCCGACCGGCACCCCGAGTTGCGGGCCTTCGCCGGTTCCCCGGCTGCCCTCGCCGTCGACCTGGGCGCCCGCCTTTTCCCCCTCTTCCGGCCCCGCCCCATCCTCGAGGACGCCCACCCCCTGATGCGCCGCCCCTTGAGCGGCTGGACGGCGTCGGGCGGTGAGCAATCCGGGGCTTCCCTCCTCCTCTCCGGCGCCGCCTTCCTCGCGGCGGCCGCGGCCATCGCCCGCGGAGCCAAGGCGGTGCTCTCGTGATCGTCGCCGAGGACCTGCGCGTCGTCCTCGGGGGCCGCACGGTGCTCGACGGCGTGAGCTTCGAGGTGCGCCGCGGCGAGGCGGTGGCGCTGGTGGGCGCGAACGGCTCGGGAAAGACCACCGTGCTCCGCTGCCTGCTGGGCCTCGTGCCCTTCTCCGGCCGGGCGCGGATCGGGATCCACGACGTGCTGCGGGAGCCGATCGCCGCGCGCTCCCTCGCCGGCTACCTGCCCCAGCGCCCCGCCTTCGGCGACATGACCGCCGAGGAGGCGCTGCGCTTCATCGCCAGGCTGCGCCGGGTGCCGCTCGACGGGGTGCTGCCCGCCCTGCGCCGGGTGGGCCTGGAGCAGAAGGCCAGCACCTCCGCCCGCACCTTCTCCGGCGGCATGCAGCAGCGGCTCTCGCTGGCGGCCGCGCTGCTCGCCGACCCGCAAGTCCTGCTGCTCGACGAGCCCACCGCCTCGCTGGACCGCGCCGGGCAGCGGGCCTTCCTCGACCTGGCCGCCTCGCTGCGCGACGAAGGCCGGACGCTGCTCCTCGCCTCCCACCGCGCCGAGGAGATCGAGCGACTCGCCTCCCGGGTGATCGAGCTGCACGAAGGCCGGCCCCTGGCCGGCGAGCCCCGCGTGGTCTCCCTCTGGAAGGCGTTCCCATGAGGCCGCGGGAGATCGCCTTGATCGCGGCGCGGGAAGTGCGCGAGGCCCTGCGCAGCCGCTGGTTCGTGCTCGCAGCGGTGTGCCTGCTGCTGCTCTCGCTGGGCCTCTCCTTGCTCGGGCTCTCCGGGGCGCAGCGCTCGGGGCTGGCCGGATTCGATCGCACCACCGCCGGCCTGCTCAACCTGGCCCTGCTCTTCGTCCCCCTGCTCGGCCTCTCCTTGGGCGCGCTGGGCATCGCCGGGGAGATCGAGGATGGATCGCTGGCGGTGCTGGCGGCCCAGCCGGTGACGCGGGCCGAGGTCTACGCGGGCAAGTATGCCGGCCTCCTTCTGGCGATGATCGCCGCCATCCTCGGCGGCTTCGGCGTCTCGGGCGCCGTCGTCGCCCTGGGCTCGGGCGGAGGGGACGCGCGCGGATTCCTCGCCCTCGCCGGCATCGCCATCCTCCTGGCCGCGGTCTCTTTGGCCATCGGCTCGTTGCTCTCGGTGGCCGCGGGCTCGCGCGCCAAGGCGGCGGGAGCGGCGTTCGCCGCCTGGATCGGGCTCGTCTACCTCTCCGACCTGGGCAGCATGGCCCTGGTCCTGGCCCGCAACCTCGGGCCCGACCGCGTCTTCTTCCTCGCCTTCCTCAATCCCGTGGAGCAGGCGCGCGTGCTGGGCACCCTGGCGCTCACCCAGCGGCCCGAGGTCCTGGGCGTGGTGGGCCTCTACGGGCAGGACCAGTTCGGCGCCTTCTTGCCCGCCCTGCTCGCCCTGGTGCTGGCGGTCTGGGCGGCGGGCGCCCTGCTCTGCGGCATGACCCTGTTCAGGAAGACGGTGATCCCGTGAGCCGGGGCAGGATCGTGGCGCTGCTCTGCGCGCTCGCGGCGGTCCCCGCCGGCGCGCTGTTCCTCAGCCCCCGGGCCCAGGCCACCGGCCCCGAGGCCATCCGCTACGACCGCGACACCTGCGCCCACTGCCGCATGCACTTCGCGGCTCGCGGGTTCGCCGCCGAGCGGCGCGACGAGAAGGGCGCCCTGCACAAGTACGACGACATCGGCTGCATGCTCATCGCCGCCTCCCGCGCGGCATCCGGCGAGGCCTGGGTGGAGGACCACGCGGGAGGCGGCTTCGTGCCCTTGCTCACCGCCACCCTGGTGGCGGGCAAGGACCTGGGGACGCCGATGGGCTACGGGGTGGTCGCCTTCCGCGATCCCGCCGCCGCCGCCCGCTACGCGAAGGCCCACGCCGCCAAAGTGGTGGCCCTCGAGGATCTGCTGCACGACGAGTCGCGCTTCGGCGCGCATCATGAGGAGGTGCACCGATGAACCGCCTGCTGGTTGTCCTCGCGCTCGCCACCCCCGCCGCCTTCGCCGACGGCCCGCCGCGGCCGCTCACCGAGCGCGACCTGAAGGCCGGCAGGGCCGTGTACCTGCGCGAGTGCGCCGCCTGCCACGGCGAGCGGGGCGACGGCAGCGGGGCGGGCGCGGCGTTCATCGATCCCAAGCCGCGCAATTTCACCAAGAAGATGTTCAAGCTCCGCACCACGCCCTCCGGCGAGGCGCCCGCCACCTCCGACATCCTCCGCACCATCGAGCGGGGAATCCCCGGCACCGCCATGCCCTCCTTCTCCTTCCTCAGCGAGGAGGAACGGCGGCAGGTGGCGGCGGTGGTGCTGGAGTTCGCCGACATGCTCGATGCTCCCGAGCCCACCCCCATCAAGGACCCCGGCAGCCCTCCGGAGATGAACGCGGCGACGGTGGCCAAGGGGAAGCAGGTCTACGAGGCGCTGGGCTGCGCCGCCTGCCATGGCGCCGGCGGCAAGGGCGACGGGCCCAGCGCGAAGACGCTGACGGACGACGACGGCGTGCCCATCAAGGTGCGCGACTTCACCGCCGGGACCTACCGCGGGGGAGCGGAGCGCAAGGACCTCTACTACCGCTTCACCACCGGACTGGACGGCACCCCCATGCCGGCCTTCGCCGACGCCAGCGAAGCCGACCGCTGGGCGCTGGTCGACTTCATCAAGTCGCTGGAGGTCAAGCCCACGCCGCACCCGGTGCCGGCCGATCCCATCCAGGCCGGCCGGGCGCTGGCCGCCAGGTACAGCTGCCGCGCTTGCCACCTGCTGGACGACGGGAAGGGAGGCAACGCCGGACCCGACCTGCGGGTGAGCGGGCAGAAGCTGGACAGCAACTGGGTGAGCGCCTTCGTCCAGGCGCCGCGGGAGAAAGGGAAGGTCTATCCCTGGCGCGTGGCCCGCATGCCCCACCTCGGGCTGAGCGCCGAGGAGGGACAGGTGGCAGCGAGCTACCTGGCGGCGATGGGCAAGCGCAAGCCGGGGCCGATCACCAGGCCCGACCCGGGCAGCTTCGTCAAGGCGAAGGTGGACGAGGGGCAGCTCATCTTCATGCTCCGCTGCACCGAGTGCCACAACCTGGGGCACGTGATCGAGATCCCGGCGGTGAAGCAGCAGGGGCCCGACCTGATCAACGTGGTGGATCGGGTGGACTACGGGTTCGCGCGCAAGTGGATCCTGGACCCCAAGAAGGTGGACCCGAACACCAAGATGACGGTGCCCGGCATCACCCAGGAGCAGGCTGACGCGGTGCGCATGTTCGTGTGGAAGACCTCCATGGAGGCCAAGGGCAAGCTCGCGGCGCGCTGACCGGGCTCAGGCCGCCCGCAGGGTGGCGAGGATCGACGCGGAGGCGAGCGCCACCCCGGCGGCGGCGACCAGGCCGGAGGGGCCGGAGACGAAGAGCGGCCATTCCCAGCCGGTGAACGCCGCCAGCGCCTGGACGACGCGCAGGGCCGCGCCGCAGGCGATGAGGATCGTTCCCCAGCGGCGCAGCCGGGGCCAGCGCAGGTCGCGACCGGCGAAGGCGGGAACGATGCGGCCCGCCATCCCGAAGATCATCAGGGTGAGGAAGCCCAGGGCGAAGGCATGGCGGGCAGCATCGAAGAGGAGCCTGGGGGCGTTTCCCTGGGGAAAGTCGAGCACCGCGAAAGACGAGGCGAGGAGGGCGAAGAGGCCGGCGAAGCCCAGGGCCAGGCGGACGATGCGCGCCGTCTCGTCGCCCGGCCCTCCTTCCGCCACCCGCAGCCGGACCGCGAGCGCCGCGGAGGCGGAGACGAGCAGGAGCCCGGCGTCGAGGAAGCGATGGCCCGGGCCCACCGGCGCGGCCCCGAGGATGCAGAGGATCGTCCCGCCGGCGGCGAGCAGCGCCATGGCCAGCGGCGCACGCTCGTTCTTTTCCTTGCCCAGCAGCACCGGGCCGGCGCGCAAGAGAACGCCTTGCACGAAGGGAAAGGCGGCGCCGAACAGGGCACAGAGGTAGAAGGGCTCGTTCCAGGCTACCGCGGAGGCCGCTTCGCGCCCGGCGATGGCCCGCGCGGCGCCGGCGCAGAGCAGGAGCGCGGAGGCGACCCAGCCCAGGATGCCGAGGGCGAGCAGGACCTGGAAGGGCTCGCGCTTCGGGGGAGCCGCTCGCCGCGTCGTCCACACTACCCGGGCGAAAGCGAGGGTGGCGGCCAGCTCGAGAGCCGCCGCGGCCGCGGTCGCCAGCAGCGCCCCGGGGACGCGGTCCTCCAGCGCCCCGTACGTACGCAGCGCCAGGGCCGCCAGCACGAGGAAGAGGATGGACCTGGCCAGCCGCGGGTGGGCCAGGGGGGCGCCGAGGAACCGGGGCACGATCGTCAGCGCCACCCCGAAGATGAAGAGCTGGATGAACCCCAGGAGCTGGAAGGTGGCATGCACCCACTGGTGCGAGGGCGGCACCTCGCCCAGCGAGAGATGGATGAAGAGCAGGTTCCAGGCGCCGAACGTCGCCCCCAGGGTGAGCGTGCACCAGAGCGCCGCGATCAGGAACGGCCGGTAGATCGCTCGCTCCAGATCCGTCCTCCACGCCAGCTATCGATCTACGAATCGCAGAGAAGGGTTTCGGGGACACAATACGAAATTCGCGCGGTTGCGGGTGGCATGCCGGGTGAACTGGGGGTTGGCCAGGAGGAGAGATGCCATGACCACGATGGGAAAGACCTTGTTCGTCGTCCTCAGCCTGGGGGTCCTGTTCGGGGCGACGCTGCTCTTGCGCAGCGAGCGCCACGACCCCATGCCGCCGGCGCGGCTGACCCCGGCGCAGATGGCGGAGATGCAGCCGGCGCCCAAGCCGGCCGAGCCTCCCAAAGCCGCTCCGCCGCCGGCCGCGAACACCAAGAATCCCGAGTTATTGCCAGAAGATGGCCCGGAGGACGGCAGCGGGTCGTAAACTCGACGCCCGGCGGCGGCCCGCTTAGTTTCGATGGATGGACGACCGCCGCAAGTTCCAGCGCGTGAACGCACCCGTGTTCTGCCGGCCGCTCGGACATTCGCTCTTCGGCCGCCGCCGGGCCGTCGACGTCAGCCTGGGCGGCCTGCGCGTCTACGCCGACGATCCGCCCGAGGCGGGCGACCGGCTGGAGCTGGAGCTCTTCCTCCCCGACGACAGCGAAGTGGTGTGCACGGTGGAAGTGGTGTGGGTGGACGAGCTCCCCGAGGGCTCGCCGGCGCGCTACGACGTGGGCGTGAAGTTTGTCACCATCGACGCGGCCGACCGCCAGCGCCTCTCCACGGTGCTGAAGCCCGAGTAGGTCCTGCGCCGCCGTGACACGGGGCGTCCCTTCCGGCTAGCTTGAACCATGCCGTTGCTCGAGCGCGAGGCACCGCTCGCCTCGCTCGAGAAGCTCTGGGCGGAAGCGCAGGAAGGGCACGGCGTCCTCGTCTTCGTAGGCGGCGAGGCCGGAGTGGGCAAGACGTCGCTGGTGCGCGAATTCGCCGGCCGCGCCCGGGGTGCGCGGGTGCTGCTGGGCGCCTGCGAGGCGATGTCCACTCCCCGGCCCCTCGGTCCGCTGACGGACGTGGCCACGGCGGTGGGCGGGGCGCTCTTGCGAACGGTCGTGGAATCCGCCGGCCCCGCCGCTTCGTTCGCGGCGCTCCTCGC
>DATKAG010000056.1:0-13377 GCA_035498355.1 Myxococcales bacterium
ACCCGCGCAGGCGGGTGGGGAAGCTGAGCGCCGTCAGGTCGCTGCTCACGGGCACCTGCGCCTGCCTCCAGGTCTTCCCCCGGTCGTCGGAGAAGACCACGTGGCCCCGCTGGCCGGCGGCGACGATCCGCTCGCCGGCGAAGGCGGTCGCGTCGAGCAGCCGCCGCGAGGAGAGCGGGCTCGCCGCGGACGGCTCGTCGAGGGGGTCGACGAAGCCGTCGTTGGCGTGTGCTCTCCAGGCGGCGGCCATTGCAAACAGGCCCACGAGCAGGGGGACGGCGCGCGGCATCGGTCAGCGGACCCCGGCAGCGGCCAGCGCGTCAGGAGACCAGGCGCTCTCGCTCTTGCAGGCGCTCACCCGGATCCAGCCCTTCGATCCCGGCCAGACGTTGATGCCGTACGCGCCCGAGCTGAGGTCGTAGTGGACGTGCGTGTCGGCCGAGGGCGAGGGGGCGTCGTACTGCGGGGCCATCAGGGCGGTGCCCACCCGGAAGAGCTGGCCGCGGGCGTCGTACTCGTCGCTCATCAGCGCCACCCAGCTGTCCTCGTCCAGGTAGAAGGTCCGGCGGCTGTAGATGTGCCGCTTGCCGGGCTTGAGCTTCGCCTCCACCACCCAGACGCGGTGCAGCTCCCAGCGCACCTGGTCGGGGGAGAGGAAGCTCTGCGTCAAGAGCTGCTCCGGGGTGGACTGGTAGACGGCGCGCCAGGCGTTGTAGGGGACGTAGACCTCGCGCTTGCCCACCAGGGTGAAGTCGAAGCGGTCCATGGCGCCGTTGAAGAGGTAGACCTCGTCGAAGGTCGAGGCTCCGGCGGTGGCCGGGTTGGGCGTGTCGTAGGCGAGATCGGGCGCGAGCTTCACCCGGCGCTGGCCGGGCAGGTACTGGTAGGCGCGCCGGCCCTTCTGCGCGTAGTCCACCGGGTCGATGAACATCACTGCCTCGCCGGCGCGGCGGGGCGGACCCTCGTAGGCGAGGCGCACGCGGAGGTAGACGTTGTGGTCGGCGCTGGAGTCCGACTGCCAGTATGGCGCCGACAGCCAGCCCTCCACCGAGCTGGAGAGGTTGGCGCGGCCGCTCGGCTCCACGAACCAGGCCGAGTACTTCAGCTGCGTGCAGGCCGGCTGGTAGTGGACCAGGTGGTTCCACATCGCCTCGGAGCCATTGTGGGGGATGGGGAAGGGGATGGCGGCGCTGGCGTTGACCAGCGAGCGGCCCTCGTCGGCGGTGTCCGCCGTCTTCGCCACTTCCGCGGTCCGATCGAGCGCGGCCTTGGGGAGCGCCACCGAGCGGTGCGTGGGGTAGATGTCGAGGCGGTAGCCGGGGTACTTCTGCAGCATCGCCTTGGTGCCCTCGCTCAGCCGCGCCTGGTGCTGCGCGGCGGACTTGCCGTCGATGGAGAAGAGCGGCTTCTCCGCGGCGAAGGGATCGATGCGCGACCCGCTGCCGGCCTGGTAGCCGGCGGGAGCCTGGGTGAGGCCGCCGGTGTACTCGGGGATGGAGCCATCGGCGTTGGCGGCCTTCTCGGCCCCCACCGCGGTCAGTGAGGCGCCGAGCTTCTTCGCCTCGTCGGCGGTCAGTTTCGCGCTCACCCCCCGGGAGAGGAGCAGGAGCGCGGCGGCAAAGAAAATGGTTCGCTTCATGGTTTTCTCCAATCAGTCCTTTAGAAGGTGGTCTTGGCGGTGAAGACGACGCTCTCGCGGTTCTTGAGCAGCGAGAGCAGGCCGTTGCTGGAGGTGACGGTCTTCCCGTTGTCCAGCGTGTTGCCGTAGAAGCCGATGTACTTGACGTCGAGCCGCAGCCGGTTGCGGATGTCCGCGCCCAGGCCCGCGGAATAGGTCCCGCTGCCCGCGTTGCCGCCCAGCGTGACCGGCGAGTTGCCCCAGAAGTTGAGCGAGCCGTTCAGGGGCATCAGCAGATCGACGCCGGAGAAGACCTGGTACCAGGTGGGGGTGAAGCTCGCGCCCACCCCGGCGGCGTTCTCGGTGGCGCAGCCGTCGTTCTTGTTCTTCGCCAGGCCGGCGGCGGTGAGCTGGGCGTTGCTGCGGCAGACGCCGTAGCCCATGCCGAAGAACATGTCCTGGTTCTCGCGCACCGTGACCAGGCGGCTGTAGGTGCCCTCCAGGTTCCAGGTGGCGATGGACCAGAGCGCGGAGGGCGGGAGCGTGCCCAGCGCGTTGGCCACCAGGTGGAAGGTGTCGCCGCGCGCCTGGTACGAGTTGCCGATGTTCTTCGGCTGTCCGTCGGGGAAGAGCACCGGGGCGAGCGCCGCCGAGGGCGGCGTGGTCAGCCCCAGGGACTGCGCGGCGAGCGGCGTGTTGTGGCGGTACACCGCCTCCATCGAGGTGCTGACGCCGGCGATCTGCCGCGTGTAGGAGATGCCCGCGAGATCGACGCCCTCCGCGTAGAACTGCTGGTACTGGAAGGGTGAGCTCAGGGTCGGGCTCATCGGTCCCTGGCCGCCGGGATTGGGGACGAGCAGGACGGCCGCGAGCTTGTCGGCGTACCGGCGGTAGTAGAAGCCCACGGTGCCGTCGATGAACCCCGGGGTGTAGCGCGCCGAGGCGCCCCAGTCGTGCTGGCGCGACTCGCGCGCGCCGCCATTCTTGAAATAGAAGGAGTTGGCGCCGAGCTTGGCGTACTGGCCGTAGGGGCCGTTGAAGGCGAAGTCGGCCGGACCCACGAACGTTCCGGCCTCCGGGTACAGGTACGACTGCCACTCGAGGAAGTACTGGCCGGCGAGCTGGAGCTCCGGCGTCACCTGCGCGGTGGCGGAGATCTGGCCGAGCGGCCGGTAGAGCTCCTTGATCTCGGTGCCCGGGTTGGCGAAGCCCTTGATCAGATCGAGCGGCACCTGCGAGTAGGCCACGCCGTGGATGGCGCCGCCCAGCAGGAGCGACTCGCCCCAGTAGATCGAGTGCCGGCCGGCCTTGACGGTGACGGGAACCGGGCCGGCGTCGAAGCGGGCCCAGCCGAAGGCGTCGAGGAACTCGCCCCAGGGGCCGCGATAGCGGTCCAGCGCGTAGGTGCTCAGGGCGCTCCCCGCGGCTCCGTAACCCGAGGGGATGCCCGCCGCCTGCAGCGTCGGGTCGATCTTGACGGTGTGGTTCTGGTAGGCGAGGTCGTACCAGCCGGCGAAGCTGGCGCGGGCGCCGAACTGGCCCTGATAGGAGGCGTCGAGCTCCGACAGCAGATCCAGCCGGGAGGTGGTGATGCCTCCCTGGCCGAAGCTGTACTCGCCGGCGGTGAAGGCCGGGTTGGCGCCCAGGATCGAATCCGGGGCCGTGGTGCGGACGCCCAGGTTGGCGCGCATGGTGTTGTCCCAGCGGACCTTGAAGTCGCTGCCGCCGAAGTCGGTGTCGAAGGCGCGGGCGGGGCGGGCGGCGGCGAAAAGGGCCGCCAGCGCCGCGAGGGAGGGCAGGAGTCGGGGAAGAAAGTTTCGATTCAAAGGATCACCTGGTGGCAAGCGGGCAAGAAGGGGGCTGCGGGCGGGCTATGAGCAAAGACCGTTCCATTCCCTACCCGCCGGGAAACCGCCGCCGAGGGGGGGCTCAACGTTGCGCGAATGCAACGCGGGGATCCGCTCTTCAGAGTGATTCAGCAGGGCCCGGGCCGTCCGAGGCGCAAAAGCACCGCGTTGCACGGATGCAACGCGGTCCCGATCAGCTTCGGCGCAGGCCGCTGCGGGAGCCGTTGCGGTAGAGCGTGGAGGGGTTCACGCCGGCGACGCGCGCCGCCCGCCGCAGGTCTCCCTTGGCGAACTCCAGCATGCGCGCGGCGTATTCCCGGCGGAACCGCTCCAGGGCCACCTTGTAGTTCTGCGGCTGGAAGGACTCCTTGGAAGGGTGGAGCTGGGCCTCGCGGATGCGCGCCGGCAGGTGCTCGATCCCGATCGAGGCGTCCTGGGTGGTGACGTAAGCCGCCTCCAGCGTGTTCGCCAGCTCGCGCACGTTGCCCGGCCAGCGGTAGCCGAGGAGAGCGCCCAGCGCCGCCTGTGTCAGGTGCTTGCGCCCCAGGTGGTGCTTGGCCTGCAGCTCGTCGAGGCAGTGCTGGGCGAGCAGGGCGATGTCGTCGGCCCGCTCCCGCAGCGGCGGCAAAAGGATGTGCAGCACATGGATGCGGAAGAAGAGATCGTGGCGGAACCGGTTGGCCGCCACCTCCTTCTCCAGGTCGCGGTTGGTGGCGCAGATCACCCGGGCATTGGTGCGCACGGGCTCGGTGCCTCCCAGCCGCGTCACCTTTCCCTCCTCCAGCACCCGCAGGAGCTTCACCTGGAATTCCAGCGAGGTGTCGCCGATCTCGTCCAGCATCAAGACGCCGCCCTCGGCCGCCTCGAAGTAGCCCTTGGCGCGCCGGTCCGCGCCGGTGAACGCGCCTTTCTCTGCCCCGAAGAGCGTCGACTCGAGCAAGGGGCCGGGCAGGGCGGCGCAGTTGAGCGCCAGAAAAGGCTTCTGCGCCCGATCGCTGCGGGCGTGGATGGCGCGCGCCACCAGCTCCTTGCCGGTGCCCGACTCGCCCTGGACGAGGACGCTGGCGTTCACCTTGGCGGCGCGTTCGATGAAGGTGTAGACCGCCTCCATCCCCTTGGTGGATCCGATGATCCGGGGGTCCGCGCTGCGCTGGATCTTGCTTTCGCCGTCGGTCATGACGGCGAAGAGATCGGAGGCGAGCTGCAGGCCGATCCAGTGCCCGCGGTACTCGTCGCGCAAGAAGGTGCGCTGGAAACGCTCCACCCGGACGTCGAAGGGCTTTCCCTCCTCCAAGAGCTTGCGCAAGGGATCGGCGAGGCCGTGGCGCTCGATCACCGGCGCAAAGAGCTCGTCGAGGCGCTGGCCGACGAATTTCGCGTGCCCGATGCCGGAGTTGACCTCCTGCTGCTTGTTCACCTCGACGATGGTCATCGCCCGGTTGAAGACGATCACGCCGAAGGGGCAGCGGTCGAGGAAGGCGACCGCCGCGTGTTGCACCAATGCATCACGCTTGCTTTCCTGCATCGGGAACAACTCCTTGAAGGCAGAGCGATCTCTAGCGCTTGTGTGGCATCGGCGCAATTGCGGGGGGTCAACGGCCTGCCGGCCCGGGGGGAAACCGGCTTGGAACGGGATTTGCTGCAGGTGCCGGTGTGCCGCTCGAACGAGGAGGAGAGATGATCGAGGCAGTCCAGGCGCCGGCCATCGTCCGGCCCAGCGTGCTCCGCAGCTCGGTCAAGGTGGACCGGCTGACCGCCAGCATCGGCGCCCAGCTCTTGAACGTGAACCTGGGCGACGCCGCGCGCGACGACGATCTCGCCGCCCAGATCCACGCCCTGCTGCTCCTCCACAAGGTGCTCTTCCTGCGCGATCAGAAGATCACCCGCCAGGAGCACGTCGCCTTCGCCTCGCGCTTCGGCCAGCTCGAGAACCACCCCATGGTCCCCAGCCACCCCGACGCCCCGGGCCTGGTGCAGATCTACAAGACGCCGGAGAAGCCGGCAGACCGGTACGAGAACGCCTGGCACTGCGACGGCACCTGGCGGGAGAAGCCGGCCATGGGCTGCGTGCTCCGCTGCGTGGAGTGCCCCCCGGTGGGCGGCGACACCATCTGGGCGAACATGGCGCTCGCCTACGCCAACCTGCCGGAGAACACCCAGGAGCTGATCCGCGGCCTGCGCGCCAACCACAGCTTCCACTCCTCCTTCGGGGCGGCGATGCCTGAGGAGAAGCGGCTGGCGCTCAAGGCGGTGTACCCGGACGTCGAGCACCCGGTGGTCCGCACCCACCCGGAGACCTTCGAGAAGGTGCTCTTCGTCAACGCCTTCACCACGCACTTCACCAACTTCCACACGCCGGCCAACGTGCGCTACGGCCAGGACGCCAACCCCGGCGCGGCCGACCTGCTGCGCTACCTGGTCAGCCAGGCCTTCATCCCCGAGTACCAGGTGCGCTGGCGCTGGACTCCGGACAGCGTGGCCATCTGGGACAACCGCTGCACCCAGCACTACGCCGTGATGGACTACCCGCCCTGCCACCGGAAGATGGAGCGGGCGGGCATCGTCGGCGACAAGCCCTTCTAAGCCCTCTTTCCAATCCAGGAGCAACCGATGCACTTCACCGACGGGTCGCTGTGGCCCGAGAACCAGCAGAAGCTCGTGATCACCGCCGCGCCCTACGGCCCGGAGTGGCTGCCCTCCGACTTCCCCGAGGACATCCCGGTGAGCATGGAGGAGCACATCCAGAAGGCGGTCGACTGCTACAACGCCGGCGCCACCGTCCTGCACATCCACGTCCGCGAGGAGGACGGCAAGGGCTCCAAGCGGCTCTCGCGCTTCAACGAGCTCCTCGCCGGGATCCGGGCGCGCGTTCCCGAGCTGATCCTGCAAGTGGGCGGCTCCATCTCCTTCTCCCCGGAGGGCGAGGGTGAGGCGGCCAAGTGGCTCTCCGACGACACCCGCCACAAGCTCGCCGAGCTGAAGCCGGCGCCCGACCAGGTGACGGTGGCGGTGAGCACGGTGCAGATGAACATCGTCGAGCAGATGTGCCCCGCCGACTACAAGGGCACCTCCTTCGAGAACCCGGACATCTACCGCGCCTACCAGGAGATGATCGTTCCCGCCGGCCCGGGATGGGTGGAGGAGCACGTCCGCCGCCTCTCCGCCAACGGCATCCAGGCGCATTTCCAGCTCTGCAACATCACCCACCTGGAGACGCTGGAGCGGATGATGCGGCGGGGCGCCTGCAACGTGCCCCTGATCCTCACCTGGGTGGCGATCGGAGGCGGGTTCGACGCGCCCAACATCTACAACCTGGCCAACTTCGTCCGCGCCTGCCCGGACGGCTCGGTGCTGACGCTGGAGAGCTCCATGCTCAACGTGCTGCCCATCAACACCATGGCCATCGCCCTGGGGCTGCACGTGCGCTGCGGGAACGAGGACAACCTCTGGACCCAGCGCCGCGATCGCAAGATCACCACCGTGGAGTCGATCGAGCAGCTGGTGCGCGTCTCCCGGGAGCTGGGGCGCGACATCGCCTCCTGCGCCGAGGCGCGCTCCATCTACAAGATCGGCACCTTCTACAAGGACGCCGACCAGACGCTGGCGGAGAACGGCTTCACCCCCAACCGGAAGGCGGACCGGGTGGGGCTGGTCCAGGCGGCCTGAGGATGCGAATGGCTACCGCGGTACGGTTTCAGCAGACGGGCGGGCCGGAGGTGCTGCGCCTGGAGGACGTCCCGGTGGGAAACCCCGGGCCGGGAGAGGTGCGCCTGCGCCATGTGGCCGTGGGCCTGAACTTCGCCGACACGTACTTCCGCAACGGCACCTACCGCATCCCGCTGCCGGCAGGCATGGGCGTGGAGGCGGCCGGCGTGGTGGAGGCGGTGGGGCCGGGAGTGACCGAGGTCGAGCCCGGCGACCAGGTCACCTACACCGGGTTCCTCGATACGCTGGGCGCGTACAGCACAGAGCGGCTGATCCCTGCCGCGCCGCTGATCAAGCTGCCCCGGGGCATCGACTGCCAGACGGCGGCCGCCATGACCATGCGCGGCCTCACCGCCGCCTACCTGCTCCGCCGCATCTACCCGTTCCAGGCGGGCGACGCGGTGCTGCTGCACGCCGCCGCCGGCGGGGTGGGGCTGATCGTCAGCCAGTGGGCGAAGCTGCTCGGGCTGACCGTGATCGGCACCGTCTCCAACGAGGAGAAGGCCGCCATGGCCCTCGGCCACGGCTGCGACCACGTGATCCACTCCGGCCGCGAGGACCTGGCGAAGCGGGTGCGGGAGATCACCGGCGGCGCCGGCGTGCCGGTGGTGTTCGACGGAGTGGGGCGGAGCACTTTCGCCGCCTCGCTCGACTGCCTCAGGCGGCGCGGGCTGATGGTCTGCTTCGGCACTGCCTCCGGAACCATTCCTCCATTCGACCCGCAGATCCTGGCGATGAAGGGCTCGCTCTTCCTCACCCGGCCTGCGCTCGCCGACTACATCGCCGATCCCGCCGAGAAGGCCGCCCTGGCCGCGGAGGCGTTCGGCCACGTGGCGGCGGGACGCATCCGCATCGAGATCAACCAGCGCTACTCGCTGCAGGACGCGGCGCAGGCGCATCGCGACCTGGAGTCGCGCAGGACCACCGGCTCTTCGGTGTTCGTCATCTAGCGGCGATGGAACGGAGCCCGAAGCCCACGGTCCTGATCGTCCCCGGCCTGCGCGATCACGTCGAGGATCACTGGCAGACCATCCTGGGCAAGAGGATCCAGGGATCGGTCACCGTCCCTCCCTCGCAGGACGACAAGCTCTGGTGCCCGGCGCGGGTGGCGGCGCTGCAGGCGACCATCCGGAAGATCGCCGGGCCGGTGGTGCTGGTGGCCCACAGCGCCGGCGTGATGATCGCCGTGCACTGGGCGCAGCACCATCTCCACAGGATCCAGGGGGCGCTCCTGGTCACGCCCGCGGATCTCGAGGAACCGCTCCCGCAGGGATACCCCACGCCGGAAGCGATCCTGGACAACGGCTGGCTGCCCATCCCCCGCCGCAGGCTTCCCTTTCCGGCGATCGTGGCGGCGAGCACCAACGACCCGCTGGCGCGCTTCGAGCGCGTCGAGGGGTACGCCCGCGACTGGGGCGCGCGCCTGGTGGACCTGGGCGCCGTCGGGCACCTGAATCCGGCGGCCGGGTTCGGCGAATGGGCGGGGGCGGAGACGTTCCTCAGGGAGCTGCGCGCCGTATGACGGCCACCACCCTTCCCGAGCTTCTCCTCGCGGCCGCCCGCGAGGATCCCACGCGGCCGTTCCTCCTCTTCGAGGGGACGACGCGATCGCGAGGCGAGGTGGCGGACGCAGTCTCGCGCGCCGCCGGCTGGTTCGCCCGCGCTGGCATCGGCCCCGGCGATCGGATCGCCATCTTGCTCCACAACGAGCCCGAGTTCCTCGTCGCCTGGCTGGCGGCCAGCCTGGTGGGCGCCGTGATCGTGCCCCTCGACCCCAAGCTGCGCGGCGAGGACCTGTCGGAGCGGCTGCAACAGACCGGTCCGAAGGCGGTGATCGCGCGGCGGGAGGCGATCTCGGCCATCCTCGCCCTGCGCGATCTGGCACAGCCGCTCCGCCTGATCATCGTGGGCGACGCCCCGGAGGGCACCACCCGCTGGTCGGAGCTGCTGCAAGGGCCTCCCGCGGACCCCTCCTTCCCCTCGCCGGATCAGCCCATGGAGATCATCTACACCGCGGGGACCACCGCCCGGGCCCACGGCGTGGCCTGGGAGCACGGCTTCCTCTCCTCCCAGGGCCTGGGCCTGGCGCAGCTCCTCGGCCTGGGGCGCTCCGACCGGCTGATGATCGTGCTCCCGCTCTTCGCCGCTAACGCGCAGATCTCGGTGGCCATGGCGCTGGCCACCGGCGCCTCCATCCTCCTGGAGCGCGAGTTCGTGGCCGCGCGCTTCTGGCGGAGCGTGCGCAAGGGCGGGGCCACGCAGGTGAGCCTCTCCGGGCTGCTCCTCTCCGAGCTCCAGGCCAGGCGGCAGGGGAAGACCGACGCCGATCACGGCCTGCGCCTCGTCTTCAGCATCGCCACGCCCAAGGAGCTGCACGAGGCGTTCGAGAACCGCTTCGGCGCTTGCGTGGTGGAGGCGTTCGGCCTGACGGAGGCGGGCTTCGTGGCCGTCAACCCGGTGGAGCGCGGCCGGCGCAAGCTGGGCACCGCGGGTTTGCCGGTGCCCTGGCGCACGGTGGCCGTCCTGGACGAGCGGGCGCGGCGCCTTCCGGCCGGCGTGGTCGGGGAGATCTGCGTGGGGTCCGGGACGGGATGGCTGCGCTCGGGCGATTTGGGAGTGATCGACGAGGAAGGTTTCCTCACCGTCATCGACCGGCGCGAGGACGTGCTGCGGCGGGGGAAGGAGACATACTCGACCCGCCCCATCGAGCGGGCCCTGATCAGCCATCCCGCGGTGGTCGACGCCGCGGTGATGGCGCTTCCGGACGGCCGGCGCGACGAGCCGCTGGCCCTGGTGGTGCTGCGGGCCCCGGTCTCCTTCGAGGAGCTGGCCCGCTTCTGCCGCCAGTGGCTCGACGGGCACCCGGTGCCCTCGTGCTTCAAGGCGGTGGACGAGATTCCCCGCACGCCGTCGGGGCGCATCCGCAAGCGCGAGCTGCGGGCGCGCCCGGGCCTGTTCGAACAGCTCTACCGGGTTGCCTGAAGGAGAAGGAAATGAACGGATTGATGATGGACGTCCCCCTCACCCTGCGTCCGCTCTTCGAGCGGGCGGGGCGGCTCTTCGGCAGCCGGATGATCGCCTGGCGGCGGCCGGACAGGAGCGTGGCGCGCCAGACCTATGCGCAGTTCCACGCCCGCACCCAGCAGCTGGCCAACGCGCTCTCCCGCCTGGGCCTCTCCCCCGGCGACCGGGTGGCCACGCTGGCCTGGAACCACGGGCGCCACCTGGAGGCGTACTTCGCCGTGCCGCTCTCCGGGCTGGTGCTGCACACCATCAATCCCCGGCTCTCGCCGCAGGACCTGGCCTTCATCTTCAACGACGCGAAGGACAAGGTGCTGATCGTCGACGAGGCGCTCCTGCCCGTCCTGGAGAAGTTCCGCTCGCAGATCGACCTCCGCCAGGTGATCGTCTGGTCGGAGAGCGGTGAAGTTCCCCAGGGAATGATCAACTACGAGTGCTTCATCGGCGGCGAGCCGGCCTGGTTCACGCCCGGCCCCATCGCCGAGGAGCAGGCGGCGGGCCTCTGCTACACCTCGGGCACCACGGGGCGGCCCAAGGGAGTGCTCTACTCGCACCGCTCGCTGGTGCTGCATTCGCTGGTGTCGTCGATGCCCGACATGTTCGCCCTCGGCCAGCGCGACGTGGTGATGCCGGTGGTCCCCATGTTCCACGTCAACGCCTGGGGCCTGCCCTACACGGCGGTGGCGGTGGGGGCGAGCCTGGTCTTCCCGGGGCCGCACCTGGATCCGGTGAGCGTGCTCGACCTGGCGCAGGCCGAGCGGGTGACCTTCACCGCGGGCGTGCCCACGGTGTGGAACGGGATCCTGGAGGCGCTGGACCGCGAGCCCGGCCGCTGGGACCTGGACAGCCTGAAGACGCTGGTGGTGGGAGGCTCGGCGATGCCGCAGGCGTCCATCGAGGGTTTCCGCAAGCGGCACTCGCTCGAGGTCGTCCACGCCTGGGGCATGACCGAGCTCTCTCCGCTGGGAACGGTCTCGCGGCTCAAGCCTCATCTGGAGACCGCCCCGGAGGGTGAGCGCTTCCGGCTCCGCGCCACGCAGGGCCTGCCGGCGCCGCTGGTCGAGGTGCGCTCGATGACGGAGGCCGGGGAAGCCCCAGCCGACGGCCGCAGCATGGGCGAGCTCCAGGTGCGCGGGCCCTGGGTGGCGAGCGCCTACCTCAACCAGCACGAGGCGGCCGACAAGTTCACCGCCGACGGTTGGTTCCGCACCGGCGACATCGTCACCATCGATCCCGAAGGCTACCTGCGCATCGCCGACCGGACCAAGGACCTGATCAAGTCGGGCGGCGAGTGGATCAGCTCGGTCGACCTGGAGAATGCGCTCATGGGCCACCCGGCCATCCGCGAGGCGGCGGTGGTCGCCGCCCCGCACCCGAAGTGGGACGAGCGGCCCGTCGCCTGCGTGGTGCTCCGGGACGGCGCCGCCGCGAGCGAAAAGGAGCTGCGCGGGCACCTCGCCGGGCAGTTCGCCAGATTCTGGCTGCCGGACCGCTTCCTCTTCCTGGAGACGATGCCGCGCACCACCGTGGGCAAGCTGAACAAGGTGAAGCTGCGCGAGCAGGTCGCCTCCCTTTCCCTGGCATGAGCGAAGCGGGGGCCACGGTCGGAGGCGGGCTACGAAGCGGCTGGGTGGCGGCGCTGATCGTCGTCACCGGGCTCGCCACCCTCTTGCCCTTCGTCCCTGCGGCGGCGGCGCTGGCGGCCGGCGTGCTGCTGGCGATCTCCGTCGGGAATCCCTTGGCGGCGCGCACCCGGGCGCTCTCGCGCCAGTTCCTGCCCCTGGCGGTGGTGGGCCTGGGCGGCGCGATGGACCTGGGGGCCGTGCTGCGCGTGGGAGCGCGGGGGATCGGCTACACGGTCGTGGGGATCGCCCTGGTGATGGCGCTCGGCGTCCTGCTCTCGCGCGTGCTCTCGGTCGGCCGGCGGACCGGCCTGCTGATCACGGTGGGCACCGCCATCTGCGGCGGAAGCGCCATCGCGGCGGCCGCCCCGGTGCTGGATGCCAACGAGGAGGAAATGTCCGTCTCGCTGGGGACGGTCTTCCTGTTGAATGCGGCGGCCCTCCTGATCTTCCCGGCGATCGGGCATTCGCTGGCCCTGGGCGAGAAGGCCTTCGGCCTCTGGGCCGCGCTGGCCATCCACGACACCAGCTCGGTGGTGGGCGCCGCGATGCAATACGGTCCGGTGGCGCTGGGAATCGCCACCACGGTGAAGCTGGCGCGGGCGCTGTGGATCGTGCCGGTAACCCTGGTTCTGGGCCTCGCGACCTCGGCGGGCGGGACCCGGCGCAGCGGCCGCCGTCCCTGGTTCATCGTCGGCTTCATCGCCGTGGCCGCGGCGGCGACCCTCTTCCCGGCGCTGCGCGGACCGGGGCTCCTGGCCGCCGCGGTCGCGCGCCGCGCGCTGGTGCTCACGCTCTTCCTCATCGGCCTGGGGCTCTCGCGCGACACGCTGCGCGCGGTGGGCCCGCGGCCGCTGATCCTCGGCGTCCTGCTCTGGGCCGCGGCGGGGATGGGCACCCTCCTGGCGATTCTCGCCGGCGCGATCGCCGTCTGAGCCGGCTACCGGAGCCTTACTTCTTGATCTGCTGCACCGCCTCCAGCGCCTTGGTGACGTTGTCGGTGGGGCTGACGTTGCCGATGGTGGCGGCCACCTTGCCGTCAGGGGTGACCACGAAGGTGGTGCGCTCGGCGAAGCCGTGGCCGATCTCGTCGCCCTTGGTGTTCTTGGCGCCCGGCTTGGCGTCGCGCACCTGCAGGTCGTAGCTCTTGGCGATCTTGCCCTCCGGATCGGAGGCCACCGCGATCTTGCCGGCGCAGTACTGGGGGTCGGAAGAGAACTGGTTGAGGGTGGCGATCTTGTCCAGCGAGACGCCGATGATGCTGGCGCCGGCGGCGGTGAACTTCTCGTTGTTCTCCGAGAAGGCGTGCGCCTGGGCGTTGCAGCCGCCGGTGAACGCGGCGGGATAGAAGTAGACCACCACCGGGCCCTTCTTCAGGGCGTCCTTGAGGTGGAAGCTGAACTCCTTGCCGCCGAGCGAGGCGGGCGCGGAGAACTCCGGGGCCTTGTCGCCCTGCTTCAGCGCGGCCAGGGCTGGCAGCGCGAGCGCGGCGGACACGATCAACCCTGCGTAGACCAGTTTCATGAGGATCTCCCTGGGGGGCGAGGGGGTGGGGGGCCACTCC
>DATKAG010000057.1:0-2333 GCA_035498355.1 Myxococcales bacterium
AAGGCGCTGGACCGGGATCCGGGCGCGCTACCCGGACTCGCGCTACCCGTACTGAGGTAGCTCCGGACCGTCCTCTTCCGAGGAGAGCGCCTGCCTCCACAGCTCCGCCAGGCGCTCCTGCGGCTCTCCCAACAGGGAGCCTTCTCCCCGGTACCAGGCCTTTCCGCCCACCTCGGCCAGGATGATGGCGCCGGCGGGAGAGCGCAGCGAGACCCTCCAGGCCGCCAGGGTCGACGCCGTCTCGCGCATCCGGATGTGCACCCGCTCGCGGGACTCCACCTCGACTGTGTCCATCGAGGGGGAGTATGGCACAGGTCCCAGCCCGGCTACAGCCGTCCCGCCGGGGCGAGTCCAGCCGTCCCGGGACGGCTGGAGCCCATCCAACCCAGCGAGATCAGGAGGGCAGGGCGTACCGCTAGCCAGGAGGGCGGGGCGTCCCGCTGTCAGGACGGCAATGGCGTCCCGCTGATGGAGGCGTCCAGGATCTCCACCGGGTGCGCCGCCGGCAGGTGCACCCCGCGCTCCCGCAGGATCTTCTGGATCTGCAGCGTGCATCCCGGGTTCGCGCTGGCCAGCAGGTCGGCCCGCGTGCTCAGCACGTTCTCCACCTTCCGCCGCCCGATCTGCTCCGCGCTCTGCGGCTGCACCAGGTTGTAGATCCCGGCGCTCCCGCAGCACTGTTCGCTGTCCGGCACCTCCACCAGCGTCACTCCCGGGATGGCGCCCAGCAGCGCCCGCGGCTGCGCCTTGATCCCCTGCGCATGCGCCAGGTGGCAGGCGTCGTGCATGGCGATCCGCAGGGAGAGCGGCCTGCGCGGCGCCCGCGGCGGGAGCGCCGAGAGGAACTCGTTCACGTCGCGCACCTTCGCCGCGAACGCCTGCGCCCGCGCGTCGCCGGGGAAGAGCCGCCCGTAGTCCTTGAGGTGCGACCCGCACCCGGCCGCGTTGATCAGCACCGCGTCCACCGGCTCCCGCGAGAACCGCTCCACCAGGTCGCGGGAGAACTGCAGCGACTCGTGCTCCCGCCCGGCGTGCATGGAGAGCGCCCCGCAGCATCCCTGGCCGCGGGGCACGATCACCTCGCACCCCTCCGCCGCCAGCACCCGCAGGGTGGCGTCGTTCACCCCGGGGTTGAAGATCCGCTGCACGCATCCCGCCACCAGCGCCACCGTGGCCCGCTTCTCCCCCACCGCCGGCACCCGCTCCGGCAGGCGGGTGAGGACGTTCCGCAGGGTGACCGCGGGCTGCAGTTCCTCCAGCTGGCGCATCCGCGGGGGCGCCAGCCGGAGCAACCCGCTGTGCCGCACCAGCCAGCGCACCCCCGTCCAGACATACAGGAGGAGGAACGCCGCCATTGCCCGCAACCGCCCCGGATAGGGAAAGACCTGGAAGATCATCCCCCGGTGCACCCGGTCCCAGAACCCCCGCCGGTACTCCCGCTCCACCTGCGCGCGCGTCTGCTCGATGAGCACGTCGTACCGGACGCCCGAGGGACAGGCCGTCACGCACGCCATGCACCCCAGGCAGCGGTCGAAGTGCGCCGCCACCACCTCCGTCATCTCCACCTGCCCGCCGCGCAGCCCGCGCATCAGGTCGATGCGCCCGCGCGGCGAGTCCATCTCCTCCCCCCAGCTCTGGTAGGTGGGGCAGTGGGGCAGGCAGAAGCCGCAGTGGACGCAGTCGTCGATCAGCTCCCGCTGCGGCGCGTTCATGCGATGAACCTTCCCGGCCCGAGCACGTTCGCGGGATCGAGCTGCTGCTTGACCGACCGGTGCAGCGCGAGGGCGGCCGGCGCGGGCCCCCAATCCCCCGGCGCCACCATCCAGCCCCCCAGCGCCATCAGCTCCCGCCGGGCGGACTGCAGCGCGGCGCGATCGAGACCTCCGTCCGTCATCCAGCCGAGCCCCAGGGTGGGCAGCCAGCAGAACCTCCGCCCCAGCGGCGCCAGCGCCTTGGCCACCTGGTGAGCCCGCGTCGGCAGCGCCCCGAAGCGCACCCCGGGCTCCGGAAGCTCCGCTGGCCACTCCCGCTCCTCCAGCTCCTTCAGCTTCTCCCTCTGCGCCCGCACCCCCGCCCCGAACCCCTCGAAGCGGAAGTACACGTCCCACTTGCCCCCTTCGCCCAGGGCGAGCATGGCCGCCGGCTCGAGCTGCAGCGCCCGCACCCGCTTGACCAGCTCCACCGGATCGGCGGCCGGCGCGCAGAGGGAGAGCGTCTTCTCCGGCACCGGGTGCACGCGGAAGGTGACCGTGGCGATGAACGCCAGCGTGCCGTACGACCCGCACATCAGCTTGGGCAGGTCGAACCCCGCCACCGTCTTCACCACCTTGCCC
>DATKAG010000058.1:0-10300 GCA_035498355.1 Myxococcales bacterium
TGTCCCACCACGCCGTCGCCGACCACCTCCTGCCGCTCGCCGCGGGCGTCGGTGATGATCCAGTGGCGGGTGAGGAGCCTGGCGGCCTGGGGCCCGTCGTTGCGCAGCCGGACCGTGTAGGTGAACAGGAAGCGGCCCGGCTCGGAGCGGTCGGGGCGGAACGCGCTCTGCACCGTGACGCGGATGCCCTGGGTGACGGCGGTGGACACGGGAGCAAAGTTGCCAGCACCGGACCGTTCGGGCAACAGAAAGCCGTGAAGAAGTACATCACCAAGGCCGGATTCGAGCGGCTGCGGGAGGAGTTCCGGCGGCTGCTCTACCGGGAGCGGCCTCGCGTCACCCAGGAGGTGGCGGTAGCCGCCGCCCACGGGGACCGGAGCGAGAACTACGAGTACAAGCTGGGGAAGAAGAAGCTGCGGGAGATCGACGCCCGCATCCACCGGCTGCAGAAGCGGCTGGAGAGCTACGAGGTGGTCGATCCCGCCTCGCGCCCCCGGACCAGCCAGGTCTTCTTCGGCGCCACCGTCACGGTGGAGGACGAGGACGGCGGCCGGGCGACCTACCAGATCGTCGGGGGAGACGAGCTCGAGGAGTCGCTGGGCGCCGGCCGGATCAGCTACGAGGCGCCGCTGGGACGGGCGCTTCTGGGAAAGCGGGAGGGCGACACGGTGAGTGTTCGCCGCCCGGCAGGAGAGGTGGAGCTGACGATCCTGAAGGTGGAGTGGAAGTGATAAGCAGGCGCCGTCTCGACGAGGAGGGTGCATGAAGAACTGGGCAAGGGCGGTGCTTCTGGGAGCGCTTCTCTGCGGGACGGGCTGCTACAAGGCCACGTTCATCCGGGACCCGGGCGCGGTGAAGGGGGTGGAGCAGGACAAGTGGCTCGACTTCTGGTTCTGGGGCCTGGTCAACGAGCAGAACGTCGACGTCGAGCAGTTCTGCCCGGAGGGGAAGGTGGCGCAGGTGGTCACCGGGGGCAATTTCGGCACGGGCATCGTCTCCCTGCTGACCATCGGCATCTATTCCCCTCGCAAGGTGTGGGTCACCTGCGAGGGGGAGAGCCGCGCCCTCCAACTCGAGCTCGACGAGCACGGCAGGCTCGTCGCCATCGCGGAGGTCCGGCGATGAAGCGCGTCGCGCTGATCCTCGCCCTGGTCCTCACGGGCTGCTTCCGGATGACGGTCCACACCCGGAACCCGCCCGGGCAGGCGCCCATCGAATACGACGACAAGTGGCACAGCGGATTCATCTTCGGGATGGTGGAGACGAGCGGACCGTACGATCTCTCCAAGGTCTGTCCCAAGGGCTGGTCGCAGATCCACGTCGAAACCCCGTTCGTGCAGGGGCTGGTGCAGGTGCTGGTGCCCTTCTCCATCTACAACCCGCAGGGCGTGACCATCACCTGCACGGGCCCATAGCTCACTCCTGGGTGGGGGCTTCCGCCTCCACCAGGCGCGGCTCCCGTACCGGCGGCCGGTACATCCGGTCGGAAGGCTCCGGCCGCCGCTTGCGCGCCGGCCAGGAGAGCGTCAGGGGGCGGTTCTCCCGGGCGCTCTTCAGGGCCGCGACGATGATGCGCACGTCGCGCAGCCCCTCCTCGCCGTCCGGCTCGATCTTGCCGTCCTCGAGGATGGCGCGGGAGAAGGCGACCAGCTCGGGCGCGAACTGGTCGGCCGGCTTGAACTTCCGCACCTTCTCCTTGCCGCCCACCGAGAGGCGCAGCTCCCGGGGGCCGGCGTACTCGTACGCGCCCTCGATCTCGATGTGCCCCTTGGTGCCCACCAGCCGGTACTGGTCCTGCTGGTAGGCGCCGAAGCTGACGGTGAGCTGGGCCACCCGCTCGCCGGGGAACTTGAGCAAGACCGTCATCCCCTCGTGCACCTCGGCGAAGCGCTCGTCTTTGTGCCGGTCCATGCGCAGGGCGAAGACCTCCACCGGGTCGGCGCGGAACAGGTAGCGGGCCGCGTTCACGCAGTAGACGCCCAGGTCCCAGATGGCCCCGCCCCCCCGCTCGGCGGAGGTGCGGATGTTCCCCGGCTTCACCTGGTACGCGAAGGTGCTGGAGAAGAAGCGCGGCTCGCCGATCTTCCCCTGCTCGATCAGCTTCACCGCCGCCAGATTGGACTCCTCGAAATGCAGCCGGTAGGCGGTCATCAGCTTCACCCCGCCTTCCCGGCAGGCGGCGATCATCCGCCTGCACTCCTCCTCGCTCACCGCCAGCGGCTTCTCGCAGAGCACGTGCACCCCGGCCCGGGCGCAGCGGACGGCGAAGTCCACGTGCTTGTCGTTGGGCTCGGCGATGTAGGCCGCGTCCACCTCCGGCAAGGCGAGCGCCTCGTCCAGGTCGCGCGGGTCGTACGCCGCGCACTTGTACTTCTGTCCCAGCCGCTCGCGCTTCTGTTCGTCCGAGGAGACCAGCGCCACCAGCCTCGAGTTCTTCGCGTGCGCAAAAGCCGGCAGCACCGCCGACTGCGCGATGTGCCCCAGCCCGATCACCGCATAACCGGCTTGCCGGTTGCCTCTCTCCCTGCCACCACCGCCGCGCTCCATGCCCGGAAGTTACGCACGGGCCGCATGCATGGCGGGGGCCCAGCGCAGGCTGAGGGCGTCCGCGAGCACCAGGTCCGTCTCCCCGGAGAGCAGGACCTGGCGGAAGGGCGGTCCGTTGACCACCCGGGTGCCGTTGGTGCTGGCGGTGTCGATGGCCCAGACCTCGTCGTCCACGCTGAGCAGCACCAGGTGCACGCGGGAGAGGTTGCCCTCCTCCAGCCCGCCGTGGCTGCAGCGGTCGTCGCGCCCCACCAGGATGCCCCGCTCGAGCTGATCGCTCCACACCGCGTGGGTGGAGGTGAGCTCGCCCGCCTGCGGCGAGCTGGACTGGATGGTGATGGTGGCCAGCTTCACCGCTCCCGCGGAAGGAGCCGCCCGCGACTTGAGCGGCTGGGGCGGGGGGAGGATCTCCTGGTTTCGGGGAGCGAAGGTGCGCCAGGTCTCGTCGGCGTCGTGCGACCAGCCCCGCACCGTGGGCCCGGTGGGGAAGAGCAGCACCACGTAGCTGGCGATGCGCAGGAAGAGGGGCCCCTCGCTGGCGATGGCCTCGCAGCGCTTGCCGTCCTCGGAGAGCAGCCCGCAGCGCGAGCGCAGGTCGATGGCCCGGAGCTGGAGCTGGCCGTGGGGCCCCCGGGTAGCGCGCACCAGCATGTGCCGCAGGGAGACGTCGGTGTCGCGGGAGAGGACCACGTCGCAGCGCTCGTGGCGCCCCACGATCAGGTGGGCGATGCCGGAGGCGGGCAGGCGGAGGTGGAAGTGGGCGTCGAACACCCCGTTGCCGTCGATGCCCGCGATCAGCACCCCTTCCGCCGGCTGCGCCTGGTAGGCCGAGCGCAAGGCGGGGAAGTGCTTGCGGAAGAGCGCGGCGAAGGGGTCGGAGCCCTGGTTCCCTTGCCAGGCCTTCTGGGAGAGCAGCTCGTCGTCCAGGGGCACGGAGCGAAGGATAGCACGCGGCGCAAGCCTGCTTCCCCGGGGGTGACGGGCATGCGCCTCGACCCGCGAGGTTTGATACAAGAAAGGCTTTCGGAGGAGCGTCGTGCTGCGGGAAGTCGCGGATCGGCAAGCGGCGGAAAAGGCCCGGGACCTGGTGGCCCAGGTCGGCTACCAGGGCGAGCCGGGGGCCTACGGCGAGGCGGCGGCCGCGGCCCACGGCGGCGTCCCCCGCGGATTCGCCAGCTTCGAGAAGCTCCTGGAAGCGCTCCGCGACGGCGAGATCGACGAGGCCGTCCTGCCCATGGAGAACGCGGTGGTGGGCGCCATCACCGAGGCGCTGGAGCCGTTGGCCGATTTCGTGGTGGAGGGAGCGGAGCTGGTGGCGGTGGCGGTGACCAGCCTCCCGGTGCGCCTCTCCCTGGCGGCGCGCCCCGGCACCCCGCTGGCGGCGGTGAAGCGCGCCTGGTCGCACCCGGCCGCCCTCCGCCAGTGCACCCACCGGCTGGCGCAGATGGGGATCGAGCGGGTGGTCTGCTACGACACCGCCGGCGCCGCGCAGATCGTGGCCCACGACGCCTCCACCGACGCCGCGGTCTGCTCGGCCCGCGCCGCCGAGCGGTACGGGCTGGAAGTGCTGGTGGAGGACGTCTCCGACAGGGAGCAGAACGGCACCCGCTTCGTGCATCTACGAATGGCGGACCACGCCCGCGCCCAGGTCTCGCTCGCCTTCCTCCGCACCAGCAGCATGACCGCCACCGGCCGGCTCGACGTGCTCACCGGGGCCACCTTGCTCCCCCTGGCGGGCACCGCCGAGTTCCCCGTGCGCATGTGGGTTCTGGGGGCGGATGCGGCCCGGCTGCAGGCGCTGGCCCCGGCCCGCGACGTGCAAGTGATCTCGCTCGGCCAGCCGGCAGCCCACGCCGCCAGGACCACCCCGCCGCGGCAGGGGACGGAGCCGGTGGTGAAGTCGCTTCCCCACGCCACCGCCCGCAAGGCGCCCACGGTGGTGGAGGTGGGGCCGCTGCGGCTGGGCGGCGGCGCCCGGGCGGTCATCGCCGGCCCCTGCTCGGTGGAGAGCGAGGAGCAGATCCTGCGCATCGCGCGCGAGGTCGCCTCCTGCGGGGCCACCGCGCTGCGGGGCGGGATCTTCAAGCCCCGCACCAACCCGTACGCCTTCCAGGGCCACGGGCTTCTGGCCCTGGACTGGCTGGTCGCGGCCGGGCAGGCCACGGGACTGCCCGTGGTCACCGAGGTGATGGCCGTCGACCATGTGAAGGCGGTGGCGGAGAAGGCCGACGTCCTGCAGATCGGCGCGCGCAACATGCAGAACTTCGACCTGCTGCGCGCGGTGGGGCGCGCCGGCAGGCCGGTGCTGCTCAAGCGCGGGGCCGGCTCCACCGTGGACGAGTGGCTGGGAGCGGCGGAGTACGTGATGGCGGCGGGGGAGGCGCGGCTGATCCTCTGCGAGCGCGGCATCCGCACCTTCGAGACCGCCACCCGCAACACCCTGGACGTGGGCGGGATGCTGGCGGCCCGGCCGCTCACCCACCTTCCCATCATCGCCGATCCCTCGCACGCAGCCGGCCGCGCCGACCTGGTGGAAGGGCTGGCGCGCGCCGCCTGGGCCGCCGGCGCCGACGGCCTGCTGGTGGAGGTGCACGACGATCCCGCCCGCGCCCTCTCCGACGCGGAGCAGGCCCTGGTCCCCGCCCGCTTCGCCGAGCTGGCGCGGAACCTCGGCCTCCATCCCGACGCCCGGCTGCCGCTGGCCCAGCTTCGCGCCTGGGTGGACGCCATCGACCACGACCTGGGCGTCCTGGTCCAGCGGCGCCTGGAGGTGGCCAGGGTGATCGGCGAATCCAAGCGCCAGACCGGGCGGGCGGTGCTCGATCCGCGGCGCGAGGCGGCGGTGCGGCGCACCTACCAGCAGGCGCTGGCGGGCAATCCGGCGCTGGCGGACAAGCTGGTCGACCTGCTCCTGGAGGCGGCGAAGGCGCAGCAGAGCATAGACGAGGATTGAGCACAGTTTTCCGGATTCCCGGTTCCAACCAGTACAGTGATCCGGGAATTCGGGGTCCGCCTGTGGCTGGAACGGTCCGGTCCTTCCTGCATCATCTACCCTGCGATGAAGACGGACCGCTCCCGCATCCTTCTCGCCCTGGGCGCGCTCTACTTGATCTGGGGCTCCACCTTCCTGGGAATCCGGGTGGCGCTCGAGGGCTATCCACCGCTGTTGCTCGCCGGCTTGCGCTTCATCATCGCCGGCTCCGCCACGTATGCCTGGGCCCGCTGGCGCGGGGCGCCGCCGCCCACCTGGGCGCAATGGCGCTCCTCCGCCGTGGTGGGGACCCTGCTCGTGTGCGCAAACGCCTGTGTGGTGATCGCCGAGCAATGGGTGAGCTCGGGCGTGGCGGCGGTGGCCATCGCCTCGGTCCCCCTCTGGGTGGCGCTCTTCGCCGGCCTCTTCGGCCGCTGGCCGTCGGGCGGCGAATGGCTGGGCCTGGCCATCGGCCTGGCCGGTGTCGCCCTGCTCCAGACCGGCGGAGACCTGCGCGCCAGCCCGGCGGGAGCGCTGGTGCTGACGGTGAGCTGCGCGAGCTGGGCCCTGGGATCGATCTGGAGCCGGCGCCTTCCCTTGCCCGCCGGCCTGCTGGGGAGCGGGGCGCAGATGCTGGCGGGAGGGACTCTCCTGTTCGGCTTCGCGCTGTTGCACGGCGAGCGCCTGCCCGCCGCCCTGCCTCCGGCGCGGGCCACGCTCGCCCTCGGCTACCTGATCGTCGCCGGGTCGATGGTGGGCTACAGCGCGTACCAGTTCCTCCTCTCCCGCGTGCGGCCCACGCTGGCGGCGAGCTACGCGTATGTGAACCCCGTGGTGGCGGTCGGGCTGGGTGCCGCCATCGCCGGCGAGACGGTGGCGCCGCGCGCGGTGGGAGCGCTGGCATTGATCCTGGGGGGCATGGCGATGCTGGCGCTCCGCCGCCAGGCCGCATAGCCGGCGGCCCGGGCCGTGTCTACCTTGCGGGCATGGCCCTGCGGGTTCTGCACCTGATCTACGGGTTGGGGCTGGGCGGGCTGGAGCAGCTGGTGGTGCACCTCGCCGCCCGCAGCCGTTCCCGGGGGATCGAGTGCTCCATCGTGGCCCTGGGCCACGACGGGCCCGCCCGGACGCTGGCGGAGGGCGAGGGCATCGGGGTGACGCTCCTGCCCGCCGACGGGATGAGCGTGCCGGCCTTGCTGGGGATCCGCCGCGCCCTGGAGCAAAGGGATGCGGCGCTGCTGCACGCGCACGACCTGGGGCCCTGGCTGAACGCGGTGGCGGTGCGCGCGCTGCGGCCGCGGACGCGGGTGCTGGCCACCTTCCACGAGCAGCGCAAGCCGGAAGGCCGCAAGCGGCACGCGGCGGCGCTGGCGGCGCGGGCCACCGAGGCGCTGGTGGCCTGCGGAGAGAAGGTGCGCAGCGACATCCTCGGCTGGGCGCCGTCCGGCGCGCGGGTGCCGGTGATCGCCAACGGGGTTCCGCTGGAAGGCTTTCTTTCCCGCGATGCGGCGCGCGCGAAGCTGGGGATTCCGGACGGCGTGGTGGCCATCGGGTACGCGGGCGGCTTGCGGGACATCAAGGGCCCCGACCTCCTGCTCCAGGCCTTCCTCGACAAGTTCGCGGACCGGGGAGACGTCTACCTGTACCTGATCGGGTCGGGGCCGCTGGAGGACTCCTTGCGCGCCCAGGCGAAGGGCCACGCCAACGTCCATTTCACGGGTCTGATCCAGAACGCCGCCCGGCTGCTGCCCGGGCTGGACGTCTACGCGCAGGCCTCGCTGAGCGAAGGCCGCTCGCTGAGCATGCTGGAGGCGATGGCCGCCGGCCTGCCCACGCTGGCGCACGACCTCTTGCCCGTGCGCGAGATCCACGCGCAGGGCGAGTCCGCGCTCCTGGTCCCGCTGGGAGATCGGGCGGGCCTGGGGAGCGCCCTGCAGCGCCTCGCCCTGGACCCCGCGCTGCGCGTCCGGCTGGGAGAGAAGGCGAAGGAGCGGGCGCAGCGGCACTCGATCGAGCCGATGATCGACGCCTACGAGGCCCTCTACCGCGAGATCGCGGCCCGCTCGTGATTCCCGTCCTCCACCTCCGGCAGGGGACGGCGCTCTACGGGGCCGACCGCGCCCTCCTGGAGCTCTCGGCCTCCTTGCCCGGGCCGTACCTTCCCATCGTGGGCGCGATCGGCCGCCCCGGCACGCCGGACGACCTGGGGGAGGAGGCGAGGCGCCGGGGCCTGCAGGCGGTGCGCTTCGAGAGCGCCTCGCGGCTGGATCTGCGCTGCGCGCGGGCGGTGGCCCGGGTCTCGATCGAGCGGGGCGTGCGCCTGTTGCACGCGCACGACTTCAAGGCGCTCTTCCTGGCGGTGATCGCGGGCCTGTTGGCCCGCATCCCGGTGGTGGCGACCTTCCACGGCGACACCCGGAGCACGGCCGCCGTTCGCCTCTACGAGGCGCTGGCCCGGGTGCTGGGAAACTTCACCAGCGGCGTGGCGGCGGTCTCCCGCGCCCTGGAGGTGCGGCTGCGCCGGTGGGTGCGCGCCGCGCCGGTCTCCTTCGTCCCCAACGGGCTCGGCTCTCCCCGGCCGCTGACCGGCGCGGAGCGCGCTGCGGCCCGGAGGCGATTCGAGGTAGATCCCCAGGCGTACTGCGTGGCGGTGATCGGCCGGCTGGCGCCGGAGAAGGGCCACCGGGTGCTCTTCGAGGCGGCGCGGGGACTGGGCGCGACGCTCCTGATCGCGGGGGACGGCCCGCTGCGCGAGGAACTGCGGATGCTGGCCCGCGGGCTGGACATCCGCTTCGCCGGCTACGTGGAGCCGGCCCGCGACGTCTTCGCCGCCGCCGACGTGATCGCCCTGCCTTCCTTCACCGAAGGGCTTCCCCTGGTGGCCCTGGAGGCCCTCGCCCTCGGGCGCTGCCTGGTGGCGAGCGCGGTCGGCGAGCTGCCCGAGCTCCTGTCCGGCGGGGCCGGTGTGCTGGTCCCTCCCGGCGACACGGCCGCGCTGGCCGCGGCCTTGCGCTCGCTCGGCTCCGCCTCCGCTCGGGAGGCCTGCCGGAAGGAAGGTCTCTTGCGCGCCCGTCGCTACGAGGTGGCGGCCATGGCCGGCGCGTACGCCTCGCTGTACGGCCGCGCGCTCTCCCGCCGGAGGAGCTCGCGGTAGTCGCGCTCGACCTCCCGCGCCACCCGGGCGGCGGTGAAGGGCGCCACCGTGCGCCGCCCTTCCTCCGCCAGCTCCTCGGCGAGCTGGCGATCGCGCCAGAGGCGCACCAGGGCCCGGGCGAACTCGCTCGCCTCCTCCGCGAGGATGAGATCGATGCCGTCGGTGCAGGGAAGGCCCTCGGCGGCGATGCGGCTGGCCACCACCGGAACACCGGCTGCCCAGGCCTCGAGGATCTTGATCCGCGTGCCCGATCCCGCCCGCAGGGGGATGGCGGTGGCGAAGGCCCGGTCCAGGTAGGGGCGCACCGAGGGCACGCTCCCCGCGATGATCACGTCGTGCGAGGCGAGCGCCTGCACGTGCAGGGGCGGGTTGCGCCCCACGATCACCAGCCGCGAACCGGGGAGCAGCGCCCGGCAGCGCGGCCAGATCTCCCTGGCCAGCGCCACCGCCGCGTCCGCGTTGGGGCGCCAGTCGAGGGAGCCGATGAACACCACGTCGTGCCGCTGCGCCACCAGCGGCGGGGAGAGGGCGGGCGTGGCGTTGGGCACCACCCGCACGCGCCGGGCGCCCATCTCCCGGAAGGCGGCCGCGTCCCGCTCGGAACAGGTGAAGACCAGGTCCAGGTTGCGCGCCAGCTCCCGCTCCAGCTGGCGGATCCTCCCCGCTTGCCAGCGCATCGCCTTGCGCTGCCAGCGGGGGGCCGAATCCGCCAGCCGCTCCATGATCTCCGCCTCCACGTTGTGCGCGTCGAGCACCAGCTTCGCCTGCGGCTGCAGGCGGCGGATCTGCGGCCAGGTGAGCGCGGTGTGGGGATGGTCGAAATGGATGAAGTCGTACCGGTCGCGGCCGAGGAGCTGCTTGAGCAGGGAGGGGAACCAGCCGTACCGGCAGTAGCCGGCGGGGCAACCCAGGACCAGCCCCATCCCCTCGGCGAAGAGGGAATCGACCTTGGCCATGCGATCGGCCACGTACAGGCGACCCGCGAGCATCCGCTGCAGCTCCTGCGGGTCCTCGCCGGGCCGGGTCCAGGCGAGCACGGTCGTGTCGAAGGCGGCGTCGAGGGCCTGCACCATGGTGAGGGCGCGCTGCGCGCCGCCCGTGTTCGCGGGGACGGGCACACCGGGGAGCAAGGCGAGAACCTGGGGCCGTGCTGGGTTCGCGATCGTTCCGTCCACTCAGTGCCTCCCTGAGGAACGGTACGCATGGGAAGCGGCGAACACACCCCAAGGGCGCTCGCCCGCCCGTCAGTGGCACTAAGGGAGCCGTTCGGCAGAGACGGGCGCGGCGGAGGGCAAGGGGAGGCGCATGCGGCGGCGCTCGTCGGCGATCAGGCTCAGCTGGCGGAGCGCCTGCTCCGGCGCGCTCTCCAGCTCCTGCGCCAGCGCCCGCAGCCGATCGGCGAGGGCGCGCGCCGCCCCGGGGACGAAGCGGTTGAGGGCGGCCGCTCCGCCCACCGTGCCGTCGCCAGCGAGGCGGGTGGTGTCGCGGAAGCCGCCGGCGGCGAGCTCGCGGGCCAGCGTTCCTTCGGCGCCCGCTTCCAGCAGGCTCTGCGCCACCGCGGCCGCCGCCAGGTAGGGAAGGTGCGAAGCGATTGTCACCGCCCGGTCATGCGCGTCGGGCTGCACGTC
>DATKAG010000059.1:0-4862 GCA_035498355.1 Myxococcales bacterium
CCTTGCGGACCCCTCCCGGAGCGGGCTTGTCCGCTGCCCGGCCGATCCGCGCCCGGAGCAGGCGGTCGAGGATGGAGGGAATCTCGTCTCCTTGGAGCTGCGCGCCATCGCCCCGGGGGCCTCCAACCGGATTCGCCGGGAAAGACGGGCTGGGCTCGCATGGCGGGATTGATACCGCCGGCGCGGGCGAGGGGGATCTCAGCGCCGGAGGTGGGCCGCGAAGAAGTCCAGGGTGCGTTTCCAGGCCAGGTCGGCGGCCGCCTTGTCGTAGCGCGGGGTGGTGTCGTTGTTGAACCCGTGCTGGGTGCCCGGATAGGTGAACATCTCGTACTTCACGTGATTCGCCTTGAGCGCGGCCTCGAACGCCGGAATGCCGGCGTTGATCCGCTCGTCCTTCTCCGCGTAGTGGATGAGCAGCGGCGCCTCGATCTTCGCCACCTCTTCCGCCGGAGGCTGGTTGCCGTAGAAGGGCACCGCCGCCCCCAGCTCCGGGAGGCGGGTGGCGAGCATGTTGACGATCCCTCCCCCGTAGCAGAACCCCACCGCACCCACCTTGCCGGTGCACTCGGGCCGCTTCTCCAGCCAGCCCGCCGCGGCCACGAAGTCCTCGCGGGTCTTCTGCTGATCGAGCCTGGCGAAGAGCTCGCGCGCCTTGTCCTCGTCTCCCGGGTACCCGCCGAGCGGCGTCAGGGCGTCGGGCGCGAAGGCGACGTACTGCTCCAGCGCCACCCGCCGGGCCACGTCCTCGATGTGCGGGTTGAGGCCGCGGTTCTCGTGCACCACCAGGACGCCCGGCAGCTTGCCCGAGCGCTTCGCGGGCGAGACCAGGTAGCCGCGCATCTTCCCCGTGCCCCTGGGCGAGTCGTACTCCACCTGGCTCGCGCTCAGCCGCGGGTCGTCCCTGGGAACCTGCTGCGCCTCGGCGAAGCGGGGGTTCAAGGCGTCGAGCAGCATGGACGCCGTCAGGCCAGAGGCGGCGAAGCGGGTGGCGCGCTCGAGGAAGCCGCGCCGATCGATGAAGCCGTGGACGTACTGATCGAAGAGCCGGAGCACCTCGGGAGGGAAATCGGACGCCCGCATCCGCTCCATATGCCACCTCGCGGGCCGGCAAGTTGCCATCGCGGCCGGCGCGAGAAGACCCCAGGCTTCGGGCATTGTCCATCCCCGGGGTCCTTGCGCGCCCCGCACAAAACCGTAGTGTGGAGGCGGACTCGACGCCCCCGGGTCGACGATGGCCGATCACCTCATCCCCACCGCCGCGCTGCACCGCTGGATGGTGGACTTCTGGCGCAGCGCGGGCTCGCAGGAGCGGGAGGCGGCGCTGGCGGCCGATCATCTCGTCGGCGCCAACCTGGCGGGCCACGATTCGCACGGCGTGGGGATGGCGCCCCGCTACCTGCAGTCGCTCCTGGAAGGCGACCTGCGCCTGAACCAGGAGGTGGAGATCGCCGCGGACGCCGGGGGCATCCTCACCGTCGACGGGCGCCGCGGCCTCGGGCAGTCCGTCGCCTTCCAGGCGATGGAGATCGCCATCGAGCGCGCCCGCCAGAAGGGCGTGTGCGTGATGGGCCTGCGGAACGCGCACCACATCGGGCGGGTGGGCCACTGGGCGGAGCAGGCGGTGGCCGCGGGCTTCGTCTCCATCCATTTCACCAACGCGGTCTCCGCCCCGCCGATGGTGGCGCCCTACGGCGGCGCCCAGGCCCGCTTCCTCACCAACCCGTTCACGGTGGGAATCCCCCGCAAGGGCGGCGATCCCATCCTGCTCGACTTCGCCACCAGCGCCATCGCCCAGGGCAAGGTGCGGGTGGCCTACAACCGCAAGGAGAAGGTGACGCACGGCTTCCTCATCGACGCGCAAGGGCGCCCCACCGACGATCCCTCGGTGCTGTTCCTGCCCGAGGAAGGCCCGCGCGGAGCCCTGGTCTCCTTCGCGGCGCACAAGGGATACGCGCTGGCGATGGTCTGCGAGCTGCTCGCGGCCGCGCTCACCGGCGGGCCCACCACCCGGCCGGGATACCTGACGATGAAGCACGCCATCTGGAACAACATGCTCGCCATCGTCTTCGACCCGGAGAAGCTGGGACCGGGCGGCGCCTTCGAGGAGGAGGCGCGCAGCTTCATCGACTGGGTCCGGTCGGCGGCGCTCTCGGGCGCGACCGAGGGCATCCTCATGCCGGGGGATCCGGAGCGGCGCAGCCGGATCGCCCGCGCCGACGCCGTGCCCATCGACGAGCGCACGCTCGCGGAGCTCGACCAGGCGTCGGCCCTGCTCGCCGGCGAGAGGGGCAACTCGCCGGGTCCGCTCTCGGAACTGGAGCGCTGACGCGTCCGTCGTTTCGAGATGTGTCGGGGAGCGCGGCTGGGTCGATCAACCGCCGGCGGGGTCGCGCGCGAAGAAGCGCCGGGCGCGCTCGACGTCGTTGACGTGGGCCAGACGGCGGAGCACCCCCGCATCCTGACCGGGCTGATGCTTCACATCACCGCCTCGGATACTACGATGGTCCAGGAGGCGGGAAATGGCTGGCTACTCAGGCACGCCGCTGCCCAGAAAGCTCGGGATCAAGGAAGGGCACCGGGTGGCGCTGCTCGACGCCCCGGGCGACTTCGAGAAGGTCCTGGGAGACCTGCCCGCTGCCGTCTCCCTCCGGCGCGGCTTCGCCGGCACGGCCCCTCTCGACGTCATCGTCTTCTTCGTCACCCGCCGGGCGGATCTGGAGCGCCGGCTGGCATCCGCCCACAGCCGCATGGCGCCCGCCGCCGGGCTCTGGATCGCCTGGCCGAAGAAGGCCTCCGGCGTGGCCACCGACATGACCGAAGGCGCGGTGCGCGAGGTGGCGCTTCCCACCGGCCTGGTGGACAACAAGGTCTGCGCCATCGACGACACCTGGTCGGGGTTGCGGCTGGTCATCCGCCTCGCCCTGCGGCCCGCGCGCTGATCGAGCGCATTCCCCGGGAATAAACGAGCCCAGGGAGCCATCCCGATCGCCGAGCGCGGCCCTTCCGCGCCGGGAGATGTCGATGAGAGCGATGCTAGTGTGGTCGATGCTGATCCTTTCCACGCCTGCCCTGCCCGCCGAGACGCTGCGAGGCGCCCCGGAGTCGCTGGCGGGCCCCTGGCGCGGGACGATGGTGAGGGCCGACGACACGACGCCCGTGGTCTTCCGCTTCTCCGCCGGCGAGGGAGGATACCGGGGGATCTACTGGGGGCAGGCCCTCACCGAGGTGCCGCTCACCCACGTGCAGCTGGGCCGCTCGGTGCACTTCGAGATCCCCGGGATGGCGGTCTTCGACGGGGTGGCGGCCGGCGACACCATGCAGGGCACCTTCCGCGACGAGGCGGGCGGCGGCTCCTTCAGGCTGCAGAAGCAGCCGGAATGGGACGACCCGCTCAACGCTCCCTGAGCAGTGGCGGCGCCGCGGCGAACGTCATAAGACGTCGCCCCATGCCCGAGGCCTTCTTCATCCGGGACGGCGATCGCTACCTGCCCACCGAGCTGACGCGTGGGCCCTGGGATCCGAACGCCCAGCACGGCGGCCCGCCGGCGGCGCTCCTGGGCACGCTGCTGGAGCGCTGCGAGCGGCGCGAGGACTCGATGGTGGTGCGGCTCACCTTCGAGATCCTCAAGCCCGTCCCGCTCACCCCGCTGGCGGTGGAGACGCGGATGCTCCGGCCGGGGCGCAGCGTGCAGGTCCTGGGCGGCTCGCTCTTCGCGTCCGGAGAGGAAGTGGTCCGGGCGCACGCGGTGCGCATCCGCACCGCGGACGTGGCGGTGCCGGAGCCGCCCCCGGACGCGCCCCCCGGCCCCGAGAAGGGGAAGACGCCGCGCTTCTTTCCTTCCGGCCAACAGATCGGGTGGCATACCGCCATGGAAGCCTCGTTCGTCCGCGGCAACTTCACCGAGCCGGGTCCTGGAACCGCCTGGCTGCGCATGCGCTACCCGCTGATCGCGGGAGAGCCGGTGGCCCCGCTGGCGCGCGTGCTCATGGTCGCCGACGCGGGCAACGGCGTGAGCGCGGTCCTCGACTACCGCCGCTTCCTCTTCATCAACCCCGATCTGACGGTGTACCTGCACCGTTATCCGCTGGGCGAATGGGTGTGCATCGAGGCCGAGACCACGCCGACGCCAAGGGGCGTGGGCCTCGCCGCCTCCGCCCTGTACGATCGGCAGGGCCCGCTGGGCCGCGGGCTGCAGAGCCTGTTCATCGCCGAGCGTCAATGACAGCGCCCGTCTCTCCCGGGGCCAGCCGATACACCTTCACCGCGGGCGTCCCGTCGATGCGCTCGACGTGCCAGGGCTCGCGCGCCGCCAGGTGCGCGATCGCCTCCTGGTTGTGCAGGTAGACCCGGCCGGGCTGGACGATCACGTAGCAGGTGCGCCCCGAGCGGCAAGAGGCGTCGCTGCTGGTGCGCGTGAAGAGCAGGTCGGCCCGGCCAGCCCGCGCCGCATACAGCTGCACGGGGAGCGCCGCCTCCGAGGAGACCTCCGCGGACGGCTCCGCGCGGGCGGCGATGTGAGCGACGGCTTCCCGGAGCCCGGCGTCGAAGTAGTCGCAGTGGGGGAAGAACCATTCGACTCCGTGCGCGCGCCCGGCGAGGGGGCTGATGTAGAGCCTGTAATGGGGAGCGAGATGGAGGGCGGCGCGCGCTTCCCAGCCCAGCAGCGAGGGAATGGCGCCCAAAGGAACGCCCATCGCCAGCAGCGCCAGCGGGGAGATCGCGCGCCGCAGCGGCCGCGGCAAGGCCTCGAGCGCGCGGGTGCAGGCGCGGGCGGCGGCGGTGATCGCGGCAAAGACGGCGTGGCTGGCGAAGAGGAGGAAGGCCGGCAGCACGGAGAGGAAGAAGCGGGCGTACTTGCCCC
>DATKAG010000060.1:0-3905 GCA_035498355.1 Myxococcales bacterium
ACCCTGCAGCTCGCCTACGGGCTGGTCTTCGCCGTCGCCGGGCTGGGGTTCAACGTCCTCCTCGGCTACACGGGGCTGCTCTCCTTCGGCCACGCGGCCTACTTCGGCCTGGGCGCCTACACGGTGGCGTTCATGGTCAAGTACCTGCACGTGCAGTCGATGGAGTTGTTCCTGTTGGGGACCGTGGTGTCCTCCCTGGTGGTCACCGCGATCTTCGGCTACGTCTGCGTGCGCTACACGCGCATCTTCTTCAGCATCCTCACCCTGGCCCTCTCCCAGGTCCTCTGGAGCCTGGCCTTCAAGTTCTTCTGGGTGACCGGAGGGACCGACGGGCTGCGGGTGCCCACGCCCCGGCTGGTGGGTATCGCCACCAGCGAGAGCGAGGACAAGATCCAGTTCCTCTCCCACAACTACTACTACTACGTGCTGGTGATCTTCCTCTTGGCGGTGGCGGTGGTGTGGCTCATCGTCCACTCGCCCTTCGGCAAGGCGCTGCAGGCCATCCGGGACAACGAGACGCGGGCCCGCTTCGTGGGCATCCGCATCCGCAGCTACCGCTTCATGGCCTTCCTCCTCTCCGGGGTGTTCACCGCCATCGCGGGGGCGCTCTGGGTGCCGCTCAACGGGCTGGTCACCCCCGACGCCATGGTGTGGACGTTCTCGGGAGAGATCGTCTTCATGTCGGTGCTGGGGGGGTTCCGCAACTTCACCGGGCCCATCGTGGGCGCCATCGTCTACAACTTCCTCAAGGACTTCGCCGTGGGCGCCACGGTCTACTGGCAGACGCTGATGGGCGTGGTGCTGATCGCGCTGGTGATCGCGCTGCCCACCGGGATCGTGGGCACGGCGAAGCTGGTGGCGGCAACGGTGCGCAGGCGGTTGCGGTCATGAACTACCTGGAGACGCGGAAGCTGACCAAGTACTTCGGCGACACCCACGCCGTGGACCAGGTCGACTTCCAGATCGGCGAGGGGGAGGTGGTCTCGCTGATCGGGTCCAACGGCGCGGGCAAGACCAGCCTGGTGAACCTGATCAGCGGCCTGTACAAGCCCGACAGCGGGCAGATCCTCCTCCGCGGCGAGGACGTCACCCGGCAGGTGGTGCAGGACCGGATCAAGGCGGGCATCGCCCGCAGCTTCCAGATCGTCAACCTCTTCGACGAGCTGACGGTGGTGGACAACGTGGCGCTGGCCGTCTTCGCCCGGGAGAGGAAGACGCGCTGGTTCTTCAAGCTGGCCGATCAGGACCACGGGGTGTGGGACGAGGCGCACGAACTCCTCAAGCAGTTCGGCCTGGACGCGAAGGCGGAGCAGTTCGCCGGCGGCATCTCCCAGGGCGAGCGCAAGCTGCTGGACGTGGCAGTGGCCTGCGCGCTCAAGCCCCGGCTGCTCTTCCTCGACGAGCCGACCAGCGGGGTGAGCACGCGGGAGAAGGCGCCGATCATGGACATCATCAGCTCCATCGTCCGCTCGCTCAAGATCACCGCGGTGGTGATCGAGCACGACATGGACATCATCTTCAGGTACTCGGACCGGATCGTGGTGATGCACCAGGGGAAGATCCTCGCCAGCGGGAGCCCTGAGGAGATCCGCGCCAACGAATCGGTGAAGGACGCCGTCTTCGGCCCTACCCATGCTTGAGATCCAGGGCATCGACACCTGGCGCGGCCAGGCGCAGATCCTCCACAAGGTCTCGCTCGAGGTGCGCGAACGCGAGTCGGTGGTGCTGGTGGGGCGCAACGGGGCGGGCAAGACCACCACCATCGACAGCATCATCGGGCTGCTCCCCCTGCGGGCGGGGAAGGTCAGCTTCCAGGGGCAGGAGATCAGCCGGCTGCCCCCGCACCGGCGGGCGCGGCTGGGCATCGGGTACGCGCCGGAGGACGCCGGGCTGTTCCCCGACTTGACGGTGGAGGAGAACTTCCAGATCTGCCGGCTCCTCGCCCAGAGGGCGGGGAGGGGGGCGCAGGCGGCCGAGGCGGACGACCGGGTCTACGGGCTCTTTCCCGAGGTGCGGCAGCTGATGCGCCGGCCCGGGCTGTACCTGAGCGGCGGGCAGAAGAAGATGGTGGCCATCGGCAGGGCGATGATGCTCTCGCCCTCGGTGCTGCTGCTGGACGAGCCCTTCGAGGGGCTGGCGCCGGTGGTGGTGACGCGCTTGATCGAGGCGGTGCGGAAGATCAAGGAGATGAAGATCGCGGTGCTGATCGCGGAGTCGAACCTGGCCAACGCCACCCGGGTGGCGGACCGGTTGTATGCCATCGATCGGGGCGAGATCATCTATCATGGGGATCCGCGGAAGGTGCTGGAGAACAAGGAAGTGATGAGCACCATCCACGGGTAGCGGCCCGGTCCAGGGAAAGGTCGGGGCCCGCTGCGGGTGAACGCCAGTGGTGTGCAGCTCTCAGCCGGGGTCTCCAGAATGGGTTCCGCAGTTCTCCATCGATGAAGCGCCTCGCCACCACCCGCGTGCTCCTCTGGGTCGCCTCGCTCCTGGCGCTGGTGGTCGCTTACACCCTGGTGGCGAGCCGGGTGAACCGGCCGGACGTCATTCCTGGGTCCCAGGACATCGCGGAGGCCTTCACCACCCTGGTCTCGCACCCCGCGCTTCTCCAGCCCTCCCCGCCGGCTGGCGACGCCCCCATGGCCGGGATGGAGGGCATGGAAGGCCACCAGGGACACGCCGGCCATCACCACCAGCACATGCGCTCCAGCGACCAGGTGGATGCGCTGCTGCAGGAGGGGGTGACGCTGCAGGAGTCGCTGCTCATCAGCTCCGCCCGGGTGCTCTTCGGGCTGGCCGTCGGCCTGCCCCTGGGGATCCTCCTCGGCCTGTGGATGGGCTGGAGCCGCCGCGCCGACGAATACCTGCACCCGGTCTACGTGCTGGCCCGCTCGGTGCCGCCGCTGGCCTTCATCACCTACATCATGCTCTGGCTGGGCCACAGCGAGGCGCACCGGCTCATTCCCATCGTCTACGCGGTGGCCGTGACGGCGGTGATCCCCACCTACCATGGCGTGCGCGACGTGGCGGCAAAGTATTTGGTGGCGGCCCGTTCCCTGGGGGCGCGGCCTGCGCTGCTCTTCAACAAGGTGCTCTTGCCGGCGGCGGCTCCGGCGGTGCTGGGCGGGCTCAGGTACTCGATCGCCATCGCCTGGATGACCGCGGTGGGGGCCGAGATGCTGATGGCGGAGAACGGGATGGGGAACCTCCTGGTGGGCGGCGGCATGTGGGCGGCGCGGAACCAGACCCGCTCCGACCCGGCGGTCATCATGGTGGGCGTGATGGCGCTCGCCGTTGGCGGCTGGGCGATGGACGCGGCCGCGCGCGCGGCGACGGCCCGCCTGACGAGGTGGGTGCGATGAGGCGGCCGCTGCAGCTCCGGCGGGCCGTCATCGCCCTTCTCGCCGTGGCGGCCCTCTACGGGATCGCGGCGGAGATCGGCCATGGCCGGCTGCCCTCCCGCATCTGGATGGGCTCCCATTACGTGGACAACCTGCAGCTCTTGCCCACCTTCCGCTCGCTGGGAGATGAGGCATCCTTCCTTCTCGAGTCGAGGATCCTCCCCGACAGCGTGCTGGCCAGCTCCCGCCGGGTGCTCCTCGGCCTGCTGATTGGCTCCCTGGCGGGAATCCTCCTCGGGCTCGCCACCGGCTGGGCGGCCTTGCTGGAATACCTCGCCGATCCCTGGGTCACCTTCTTCCGCTTCACGCCCGCGCTCGCGCTCCTGCCTCTTTTCGTCATCTGGTTCGGTTACGGGGAGACCTCCAAGGTGCTCCTCATCGCCGCCAGCGTGGCGGTCATCACCCTGTTGGGAGCCCACCACGGGGTGCGCCGGGTGCCGCGCGTCTATCTCGAGGCAGCGGCCGCCCTGGGCGCGCGCCCCTGGCTGCGCTTCCGCAAGG
>DATKAG010000061.1:0-4642 GCA_035498355.1 Myxococcales bacterium
ATCGCCATCCCGAACTTCATCAAGTTCCAGGCGCGGTCGAAGCAGAGCGAGGCGAAGGCGAACCTCAAGGCCGTGTTCACCGCGGAGAAGGCCTTCTTCCAGGAGAAGGACCGCTTCTCGTCGCTGACGGGCGAGGTGGGCTTCGAGCCGGAGCGCAACAACCGGTACGCCTACTTCCTCAACGCCACGGGCACCTTCGAGGCCCGCACCGGGTCGACCATCACCCAGGCGACCACCTACAACGGCGTGCTGGTGGACATCTTCAAGTACGGCACCAACAACAGCATGGACCAGACCGCTCCGGTGAACCAGTGCACCGGTTCGGGCACCGCGGGCGTGGTGGCGACGCCGCCTTCGTTCGTGGCCGCCGCCGCGGGCCAGATCGACGCCGACACCTCGATCGACTCCTGGTCGATCTCCAGCGACTCGCGCACCCTGAGCGGCAGCAACTGCTCGGCCGACGCGAACAACCCGTCGGGCGAGCCGGCGAACGACTACAACGACGTCAACCTGTAAGACGCAGATTGCAGCAAAGGGCGCGGGGGTGGCCGGGAGGGGCCGCCCCCGCGTTCTTTTCTGGTGAGGCCGCCGGCCCTTGCTAGACTCCTGCCCGTGACCGTTGCGCTCCGCGGCAGCGCCGCCGCCCTGGTGTTCGCGGTGGCGGTCGCCGCCGCCGGCCTCCTCCGCATCTCCGCCCAGCGCCGCGCCCCGGCGCTGCTCGACTCCGAGCTGGACATCCCGCCCATCCCCGGCGACGTGGCCCGGGCCCTGGCCTTCGGCTTCCGCCCCATCCTCGCCGACCTCACCCTGCTGGAGGCGATCCAGGTGCTCCCCCAGCGGCACCAGGACATGTCCCCGGCGATCTCCCGGCAGATGGACCGCCGCCTGGCGCGGCTCCTGGAATACTCGGTGGAGGTGGACCCCAAGTTCTCCGGCGCCTACCGCTTCGCCGGCGCGGCCCTGCCGCACGAGAACATGGCGGGGACGAAGGTCTACGGGGTGCTCGACGCCATGCGCATCCTCGAGCGCGGGGTGCGGGAGCGGCCCGACGACTGGAACATGGGCTTCCTCCTCGGCTTCATGCAGTCGTACTACCTGCACGACTTTCCCGCGGCGGCCCGGAACTTCTCCCTCGCCGCCCGGCAGAAGGGCGCTCCCGCCTACCTGGGGCTGCTCGCCACCCGGCTGGCCGCCCAGAGCGGGGAGCTGGAGCTGGCCACCTCGCTGGCCGAGGCGATGCTCTCCCAGGTCACCGAGGAGGCCACCCGGAAGGAGTGGCAGGAGCGGGTGGACGCGCTGCACGTGGAGCGGGAGCTCTTGACCATCGAGGAGGCCGCACGGCGCTACCGGCAGGCGCGGGGCAGCTGGCCGCCGTCCGTCCAGGCGCTGCTCGCAACCGGCTACCTCTCCTCCCTTCCCCGGGAGCCCCACGGGGGGCGCTACCTGATCGAGCCCGACGGCAGCGCCCGCTCCACCGCCGCCGAGCGCCTGCGCGCCTACGGGCTGACCGCGAAGTACGAGATCCACTGATGAACGCCATCGTCACCATCGCCGGCAACACCGTCCGGGAGCTGGTCCGCAGCAAGCTCCTCTACAACCTGATGCTCTTCGCCGCGCTCTTCGTGGCCGGCTCCCTCCTGGTGGCCCAGCTCACCATCGGCAACTGGCTGCGGATCATCGTCGACATGGGCCTCTCCGCCCTGGAGGTGGCGGGGGCGCTGATCGCGATCGTCATCGGCGTGGGGATCGTGGCCGGGGAGGTCCAGCGCAAGACCATCCTCCCCACCCTGGCCAAGCCGGTGCCCCGCTGGACCTTCTGCGCCGGCCGCTACGCGGGGCTGGTGCTGCTGCTGGCGGTGAACGCCGCCCTCATCGTCCTGCTCCTGCGCGGGGTGCTCTGGCTGGCCGGCTACGGGCTGGGGGCCACCGCCCTGCAGGCCGCCCTGCTCATCTGCGTGGAGCTGGCGGTGCTGGCCGCGGTGGCCCTGCTCTTCGCCAGCTTCTCCACCCCCATCCTCGCCGCCTCCTACGCCTTCGCCATCTTCTTCATCGGCCACCTGCTCCCGGACCTGAGGACCTTCGCGGAGAAGTCGAAGAGCCCGGCCGGCGCCGCGCTCGCGCGCGCCTTCTATCTCTTGCTGCCGGACCTGGAGCTGCTCAACCTCAAGGCGCAGGCCGCGAACCAGCTCCCGGTGCCGGGCGCGTACGTGTGGCACGCGGCGGGATATGGGATCGCTTATGCGGCGGTGGTGCTGGGGCTGGCGATCTTCATCTTTTCGCGGCGCGACTTGAACTAGCGCATTGGCTTCAGGGCTCGCCGCGTTCGCGGCTTCGTGGTCTAGGTTCCGGTTCAGGTCCAGGTCACTGGTCCACGATCAGGGATCCGTCCATGCCTTCGTATCGGCCAGTTCAAACCCGGATACACAATTCAGGTTCCTTGTTGGTGCCCGACCGTCCCGGGACGGCAAGAACGAAACCCGTCGGTCGGAGGCCTTGGTCCGCGATCAGGAATTCGGTTCCGGGCCAGGTTGGGTTGCACACCGGAACGTGACCCCGAGGCCTTCTACCCCTCGGAGTCGTCGGAGTCGTCCTCGGGCTGTCCGGAGAGCTTCTTCACCCGGTGCCGGAACTGCCGGAAGGTGAGTCCCAACTTCGCCGAGGCGTCCTTCTTCACTCCTCCCGCCTCCGACAGCGCCCGGTCGATCAGCTCCCGCTCGATCTGCGCCAGGTACTCCTCCAGCGAGAACCCCTCGGGCAGCGGGCCCTCGGGGGAGAGGGCGTGCGCGCCGGTCCCGCGCAGGACGGCGGGGAGCGCGTCCACCGTCACCTCGTCGCCGTTGGAGAGGGCCACCGCCCGCTCGATCAGGTTCTCCAGCTCGCGGACGTTGCCCGGGAACCAGTACTCCGAGAGCCGGCGCTTGGCGTCCGCCGAGAGGCGCGGCACCGGCCGGGCGTGCTCGGCGGCGAAGCGGCGGAGGAAGTGGTCGGCCAGGGGGAGCACGTCCTCCCGCCGCTCGCGCAGCGGGGGGACGCGGATCTGCACCACGTTCAGCCGGTAGTAGAGGTCCTCGCGGAAGCTGCCCGCGCGCACCGCCTCCGCCAGGTCGCGGTTGGTAGCGGCCACCAGGCGCACGTCGACCTCCACGTCCTCGGTGTCGCCCACCGCGCGGATGCGCCGATCCTGGATGGCGCGCAGCAGCTTCACTTGCAGGCTGACCGGAAGCTCCCCGATCTCGTCGAGGAAGAGGGTGCCGTCCTGCGCCGCCTGGAAGAGCCCCTGCTTGGCGCCCTGGGCGCCGGTGAAGGCCCCCTTGGCGTGGCCGAACAGCTCCGACTCGATCAGCCCCTCGGGGATGGCCCCGCAGTTCACCGGCACGAAGGGCCCCTGCGCCCGCGGGCTGCGGGCGTGCACCGCCCGGGCCACCAGCTCCTTGCCCACCCCGCTCTCGCCCGTGATCAGCACGGTGGTGCGGGCGGCGGCCACCTTCTCCACCACCTCGAAGACCCGGTGCATGGCCCCGCTGCGGGCCACCATCGACTCGAAGCGCCCCCGGGCGGAGAGCTGCTCGCGGAGCAGCTCGTTGTCCTGGGCCAGCATCCGGCCGCGCCGGGCCAGCTCGCGCTTGTGCACCGCCGCCTTCACCAGGGCGATCAGCTCGGAGGCCAGGGTGGGCGACTTCTCCACGTACCCGTAGGCCCCCAGCTCCAGGGCCTGCCGGCGCACGTCGTCGCTGCCGAAGGCGGTCATGAGGATCACCTCGGCCTCGCCCTGCGCGGCCTTCACCTTGCGCACCACGGTGAGGCCGTCGCTGCCCCCGCGCATGCGCAAGTCGGTGATCACCACGTCGAACTCGCCGGCCGCCAGCGCCTTCTCCACCCCCGGAAGATCGCTGGCCAGCTCCACCGCGTGCCCGCCCTTGCTCAGGCGCGCCTCCAGCATCACCCGCATGGACTGCTCGTCGTCGACCACCAGCAGGCGCGCCATCAGCCCACCGCCGTGCGCCCCGGCGAAGAGACCGCCGCGGCCAGGGGCAAGGCGACGCGGAAGGCGGTGCCCTTGCCCGGCTCGCTGCGCACCGAGAGGTGCCCGCCGTGCGCCTCGACGATGCGGTGGACGATGGCCAGGCCCAGCCCGGTGCCGCGCTCCTTGGTGGTGAAGAAGGGATCGAAGATGCGCTGCAGGTCCTCGTCGGCGATCCCGGAGCCGGTGTCGATCACGTCCAGCACTCCCTGCCCTCCCTGCTGGGCGATGCGCACCTCCACCCGCCCTCCCGCCGGCGTGGCGTCGGCCGCGTTCCCCAGCAGGTTCCAGAGGACCTGGCGGAGCTGACCCGGGTCCGCCTGCAGCCAGACCGGCTCGTCGGCCCGGACGGAGAGCTGCAGGCCCCGCTCCTCCACCTGGCTGCGGAACAGCTCCACCGTCTCGGCCACGGCCCGGGCCCCGTCCAGCGACTCGATGGCGGGCGAGAGGGGCCGGGCGAAGGAGAGGAACTCGCGGACCAGCGCCTCCAGGCGCCCGGCCTCGCTGCGCACCACCTGCATCAGCTTGCGCTCCTGCTCGTCCAGGCCCGGGGAGGCGCCCAGCACCTCGATGGAGCCGCACATCGAGGCCAGCGGGTTGCGGATCTCGTGCGCCAGGCCC
>DATKAG010000062.1:0-2205 GCA_035498355.1 Myxococcales bacterium
GTCAACGTATCCGGCCCGATCTCCCCCGACTCCCAGCGCGCCTTCACTCCGGGCGCAGGGAGCGGACCGACCTGGCTGTCGTTCACCGCCACGTACCAGTCGCTGATGTCCTCGGCGGCGGCGCGGGAGTCGGCGGCGGCCGCCGCAGGAGGCGCCTCGGCGGGCGGCGCATCGGAGCCGCCCTGCCCTTCGGCCGCCTCGCCGGCCTCCGCCGCCAGGCCGGGCGATCCGCCGCCGAAGGCGCTCTCGAAGGCGCTGCCGAGCTCGCGATCGAGCGCCGACTCGAGCCCGCCCCCGCTGCGCGGGACCTCGGGGGGAGCGGCGGGCCCCGCCCCCAGCTCGGATGTCACCGAGGGTGGACGCTTGACGGAAACGACGTTCCCGCACTTCTTGCAGCGCACCCGCACCCCGTTGGGTCCGACCTTGTCGTCGGAGATCATGTACTGGGCGCCGCAGCTCTCGCAGGAAAATCTCATAGCGTCCCTGGAATCCGCCCCCGTTACGTCCGGCCGTTCCGAGCAGCGCCAGGGCGTGGGCGCCGTCGGGCAAAATACCTTGTCGATCTTAGGTTTGCGCGCCTCCCGGGTCAAGGAAGCACCGGCGCTTCCCCTCTCCCCGGGCCGGGACGGAAGGGGCCGTACCACAGCGCCGCACGTCCCCCTTCACCGCCCCCCGCGCCACAGGAGCACCCCTGGTGCGATTCCCCGGGATCACGGTTTCCCCTCGGCCGGGGTGTTGGCGGGGACCACCACCGACAGTCCCAGTCGCTCGCGAAGCAGCGTGTGGTCCTCCGAGATCGCGAAGAGGGTCAGGTCGCGCAGCCGCGTCTCCTCCTTCAGCTTGGACACCGCCGCGCGCTCCGTGAAGGCGGCCCGGCGCACCACTTCCAGATCGCCCGCCAGCAGCGCCCCTACCCGGTTGGAGGTGAGCTCGGCCGCGTCCAGGTAGGCCCGCACGTCGCCGGGCTGCTGCACGTCGCAGTACGCCCGCGCCAGCACCTTGAGCTTCTGGGTCCGGGTGGCGTCGGGCAGGGCCCGCTCCAGGCGCCGCTTGAGCCGGTCCACCAGCTGCAAATCGGCGGTCACCACGAAGCGCGACGTGCCCAGACTGGTCGCCGCCTGGAACACCGCGTCGAGCTGATCGCGAGGCATGAGCCGCGCCAGCACCAGCTCGGGCCGCAGGAAGGTCATGGCCTTCCCGATGAGGAACCAGAGCTCCTTCTTGGGCCGCTCCTTGAAGAGCTCCTCCCCGGCGACCATCGCCGGCGGCTTGAGCGGCAGGATCTGCAGCCGGCCGCCCTCCTCGCCGGTGCGGAAGAGCCGCGGGGTGGGCAGCCCCAGCGTGCGGGCCACGTACTTGTACATGTTGACGAAGAACAGCATCGAGCCCTGGACGTCGATCTCGTCCTTCCTCTCGCGCAGCCCCAGCTCCTTGGGCTGCTGCACGAAGATCTCCGCCGCCTCCTCGGCCAGGAGCGTCAGGACGGCCGCCATCGGGCCCTTCAGCCGCTCGTGCTGCAGCTTCCCCCACAGCTCCCCGTCCAGGCTGGCGCTGGCGGTGTCGCGCGCCAGCCGGCGCAGCCGCCCCACCACCTGCCCCTCCTCCTGACTCGCGCCCCCGACCAGGAACGCCAGGGCCTGCGCGGCGCAGTAGGCCTGGTCGTAGGCCTTCTGCTCGGCGTGAAGATTGACCAGCCCGCCGATGACCTTCTGCGGCGCGGCACCCCTCTGCAGCAGGTTGCGGTACGCCTCCACGGCCTCGCCCGCGTGTCCCGGCACCCTTGCGGAGAGCTCGGCGTAGGCCTCGAGCGCGCCCAGGTCCTCGGGGGCGGCGGACACCACCACCTGGTAGGCGGTGCGCGCCCCCTCGAGATCGGAGAGGGCCCGGCGGTAGAGCTCGCCCAGCGTCTTCCAGAGCGCGATCCGCGCCGTGGCCGCCTCCGGCCCCTTGGGGAGCCGCTGGATCATGCGGACGTACGCCTGCTCCAGCTCGCGCCACTTGCCGGCGCCGGTGAGCAGCGCCTCCAGATCGCCGAAGGCCTGCACCAGCTGCGGATCGGCGTCGAGCGCGCGCTCCAGCTCCTGGATCGCGCCCGCCTCGTCCTTCTGTTCGTCCCGCAGGGTGAGCGCCAGGGCGTGGTGCAGCCGCGCCGCCCGCCGCCCGTCACGCTTCACCTCCGGTGATTCGAGCATCCGCGCCAGCACG
>DATKAG010000063.1:0-15991 GCA_035498355.1 Myxococcales bacterium
GCGGAGGCGAGCTGGTCCGGCGTGATCATCCGGGGCCGGGAGGGAGCGGGCGTCGCGGCCGTCACCAGCCGTGGCTTGCCCAGGCTGGGAGCGTCCAAAGAAACGTCGGCCAGCTTGCGCGCAGCGTCCGCCTCGCTCCCCACCGCCATGGCGATGGCGCGCAGCATCTCCCGCTGCTGGGAAACATAGGTTTCCACGCGGGCCGCGGCCTGGCCGGCGATGGCCTGCAGCCCTTCCAGCGAAGCGCGCTCGCCGCGCTGGCGGAGCACCTGGATGCCGAGGACGGAGAGGAAGACCAGGGGGAGCACTCCGCTGGTGGCCACGAGGGCGGCGAGGAGCAGGGCGATGCGCCGGCGGGTCACGGCAGCAACTCCCAGTCGGGAAGGGTCTGCAGGGCGTCCAGCGGGCCGAAGCTCACGTTCCGCACCCGGGCGTCGATCACCGCGAAGAAGTTGCGGGTGCAGACGTAGACCGCCGGGGGATCGTCGCGCAGTGCTTCCTCCGCGGCGGCCCAATCTCCTGCATCGACGGCGCGATCGACTTGGGGATTGGAATAGCCGAAGAGGTTGAAGGGCGCTCCGGTCCGCCAGTTCAACGCCACTGTAATGGGCGGCCAGCGGTTGGGATGGGAGGTCATCATGGCGTAGTCCCCGCGCTCCAGGTGCGTGAGGACGTCCTTCGGGTCAAGAAACAGCACCTCGCCGCCGCGATCTCCCAGGACACGGCGCGCGGCGAGGCCTAGCCTCTCGTTCGAGCCCCAGCTGAGGATGCGCAGGGAAGAACCGGGAGGAAGGCTCGCGCTGGACGGTGCGACGTTCCGGCTCTCCGCGCACTCGGATGGGCCATAGGCGAGCTGCCGCAACTGTTCGCTGTCTAGCGCGGCCGCGAGCCCCCGGCGCTCGGCCCGGGGGAGCTGCCCGTTGAAGGTGAGGGCATCCGCATTCTTCGGGGGAATGCGCAATACCTGCAGGGATGGAATGCCCTGGAAGAGCTCCACCCAGCGCGGCTCCAGATCGTAGAGGAAGTTCGCATCTCCTTTGAGCGTGTGCATGTAGGCATCCCGCGGGCTGGGATAGGCGATCAGGCGCACGTCGTTGATGCGGTCGGGGCGCGGAACCCGGCGGACCAGCCGCAGCTCCGAGGCTGTCTGCGAAGCGATCTTGAACGGCCCGCTGCCCACGAAGTGTCCTGCCGAGCCGCGAAAAACCCTTGCGTTGAGGAGCAGCGCGTCGCTCGGCAGACCTCGCTGCCGGGGTGCGATGGTCAAGGCCGTTCCTCGAACGGTGACGAGCAGTCCTGCTGCTTCCAGCGAGCGGACGAGATCCACTTCTTCGACCGGCTGGCCGTCACTGAAGCAGCAGCCGGTGCGCACCTCCAGATGGGCCGCGGTTCGGTCCTCGCGATGGATGCGGGCGGCCCGGACAGGCGTCAAGTCGCCCCTCGCGTCCACCGACACGAACCTCTCGAACACCCAAGGTGTGGCGAGGGTGGCCCAGCCACCTCCTTCCTCGGTGGGCGAAACCTCGCCAAGCGGCCCCCCGATCGCGATCCGCAGCACGAACGGCTCGCGCGTTGGGGTGCCCGTGCAGGCCCAGGAAAAGGCGATAATCGACCACAGCCGGCGCACGCTGCGTTTCAGCTTTCGCAGCGCGGGCCGGCGGAGTCAACCGCGTCGAGTGGTCCTCAGGACATCGGAATCACGCCGACGACGCCTGGGCACGCCATGGGCATGCGCACCGACTTCCTCTTCGAGCGAACGATCTTCATCGTGACCTCCTCGATCAAGCTGCCTCAGTCCACGGTGGTTCCGGAAACTCCGCGAAGTAGCGGTGGACGACGCTCTCGCGGAAGCTCGCCTCGAACATGTCCTTCTTGCAGGCCACCTCGTCGCGCCGGCCGGTCTTGAGGAACTTGCCGCCCAGGCAGCCCCCCACGCAGACCGGCAGGTACGGGCAGTCGCCGCACTTCTCCCAGGGCCGCAGTTCCAGCAGGGGAGCCACGGCCTCCGGCGACTCCGACGCCACCTGGGCCACTTCCAGCCCCGGCAGGCCCGCGACCGCGGGGCACTTGTAGACCCGCCCCTCGGGATCGATGGTGTAGTTGTTCTTCCAGTGCAGCTCGCACGGGCCGAGCAGGCCCTCCAGAGTCGCTCCCTGGCTGGCCGCGGGCGTCATCCGCCGCCGCTCGATGGACTTGTTGAGCTGCACCAGCGTCTGCGTCTCCTGCCGCTCGCTGCAGCCCGTGCAGGTGCCGGATCCGTGCCGCTGCGTGTCCACCATGGGGCGGAACTGGACGCCGCCGAGAAGGCGGGCCACGCCAGTCCGCTCCAGCCGGTCGAGCAGCTTCTCGAACGATGCCGCCTGGTCGGGAAAGAAGTGCCCGCTGACGTAGACCTTGCTCCCCGCCCGGGCCAGCGCCGCCACGTTCTCGAAGATGGCCTCGAAGGACCCGCGGCCGTCGCGGTAGACGCGCATCCGGTCGTGCGTCTCCTGGTCCCCGTCCAGCGTCACCTTGAAGGAGCCCGCGCCGAACGCCTCCATCTGGCGGGCGAACCCGACGTCCAGCAGCACCCCGTTGGTGGTCATCTCCCAGCTGAAAGTCCCGCCCCGCGCCTTCATCGAGGCGCAGAGCGCGGCGGCGGTGCGCAGGCAGTAGTCCTTGCGCGTGGTGGGCTCGCCCCCGAAGTAATGGATGTGAAGCCGGGCCAGCCCCCGTTCGTCGATCCGGCGCAGCAGCCACTCGATGGTGGATGCCTCGGTGGCGGAGGACATCTTCCCGAAGGCGGGGTGCTCCTTCTGGAAACAGTAGCCGCAGGCGAGGTTGCACTGCAGCGTCGGCATCAGCGTGGCGTAGAGAGTGCCGGGGATGCCTTCGCTGGCCGCGTCCAGGTGCGCGCGCAGGCGCAGGTCGTCCGCGGCGCGGCCTTCCACGAGGAAGCCGTCTTCCACCAGGGCGCCGCTGCACTCGCGCTCCTCCTTGCCCCGGGGTTCCTCGCCGGACGCCCAGCGGGAGATGGCCTGCAGCGTGGGCTCGTCGATTCCGGCGTAGCGATCTTCCAGGACGTTGTAGAGGACGTGCTCGCCGGGCCGCACATGGGAGTATGCGACGACGAATCGCGAAAGCCGCATTGGCAGCGACGCTACGCAATGGCGGTGCCACCGTCGCGATTTCGTCCACTGGAAGACTCTGGCGCAGAGGAGGAGAGGGGCCAGGATTCGGGCTCGCCGGCCAGCGATCGGGCCGGGTCGCGTGGCTCGAAATCGAGCCACCGGGGCTCGCCTGCGGACCCGCCGCCAGTCGGCCGGATGGGAAAAGCGCCTCTTCCGCCGAGATGATTGGCGCGCATGGCCAGAAGACTGGCCGGGGCGGCCAGAATCCGGGCCCGCCTTTGGCGCGCGCCTTGCTCCGTGGCACCGGCGTGATGGAGCAAAAGAAGATCATTGCGGTGCGCCACCTCCGGGCAGGCCGGCGCTTGATCAAGGTGCAATTCTCCCGGAACGAGGGAGGTTCGGTGGCGGGCCGCGCGGTCCTCGGCGCCCGGGACACGCCGATCATCGACGGGCCCGATCCGGAGGCCGTGCTGGCGCTCTTGCGGGACGTCATCGACGGGCTGCTCCTCGCCCGCCACCGGCGGATCTGACGCGCCCCGATCAAGCTCTCCGCAGCCGGCGGGCGGCCGCCAGCCCCAGCACGGTGGCAGCGGCCAGCGCCACCGCGAACAGGACCCAGACCAACGTCCCATGCAGCGCCTCGCCCTGCTCGATGGCCTCCGCGCTGGGAAGCAGCGAGCCCGCCCAGGCGTAGAGGACCGTGCCCGGCGCCATCCCCAAAGCGGTGCCGAGGACCAGGTCCCGCAGCCGCATCGGGGTCAGCCCCAGCACGGCGTTCGCGGGGGTGAAGGGGAGGATGGGCGAGAGGCGCACCAGGGCGACGGTGAGCGCGCCGCCCCGGGCCGCCAGATCGGCCAGGGCCAGCGCCTTGGGGCGCTCCAGCAGCGCTTGCGCGGCGGCCGACGCGCCCAGGGCGCGGGCGAGGGCGAAGGCGGTGGCCGCGCTGGCTACCGCGGCCGCCAGCGAGATCAATGCCCCCCAGGGACCGTAAAGCCAGCCGCAGGCGACGATCAGGGGGATGACCGGCACCAGCAGCAAGGTGAGGAGCCAGGTGGCGGCGAAGGTGGCCAGCGCCCCGGCCCAACCCAGCGCGTGCAGCGCCCGGGCGCCTTCCACGATGAATCGCAGCAGGGGAAGCTGGCGGACGAGGAAATAGAGGGCGAAGAGGATCGCCAGCGCGGTGGCCAGCCCCGCGGCTTTCCGCAGGGCCATCTCAGGTCTTCTTGAAGAGAGGATCCTCGGCGAGCTGGGCGTGCGTCTCCGCCCGCGCCTCCGCCTGGACCGCCTCCCATTCGCGCCGCTCCGCCTCGTCCATCCGGTCGAGGGCGAACTGCAGGCGCGCCCGCGCCTTCACCACCCGGGCCCGCGCCTCCTGCGCTTCCGCCCGGTCCGCGGCCGCCTTCTCCGCCGCCTCCGCCTCCTCCAGCTCCTTGCGCGACTCGTCGGCTAGCTTCTGCGCGGCGCTCTTGAGCCGCTCGCCGCCGGCTTGCCTGGCGCGGGCCTCCTGCTGCGCGCGGGCCTGCGCCTCCAGGTGCTGCATCTTGAGGATCAGCTCGTCCGCGTCGTCCGGCATGCGGCGAGAATATACCGCTCAGGATGGCTGCAGGCGGAGCAGGGTGATCTCCGGCGGGGCGAACACCCGCATCGGCGGTCCCCAGAATCCCGTCCCGCGGCTGACGTAGAGCTGGGATTCTCCCCGGCGGTGGAGGCCGGCGAGGTAGGGCTGGGCCAGGGCGACGAGCCAGCTGAAGGGCCAGATCTGCCCGCCGTGGGTGTGACCGGAGAGGGTCAGGGGCACGCCGTGCCTGGCGGCCTCGGGGAACTGCCGCGGCTGGTGCGCCAGCAGGACCAGCGCGCCCTCCGGATCGCGGCCCCGCAGCGCGGCCGGAAGGTCCGGGTCGCCCGTGGGATCCTCGATGCCCGCGATCTCCAGTCCCGGCGCCACCTCCACCCGCTGGTTGCGCAGGGGCCGGACGCCCAGCGAGGGCAGGTGCGCGTACCACTCCTCCACTCCGGAGTAGTACTCGTGGTTGCCGGTGACGAAATAGACGCCCCGCTTCGCTTCCAGGCGCGAGAGCGGGGCCACGTGCTCGCGGATCTCGTGCACCCGCCCGTCCACCAGGTCGCCGGTGATTGCCACCAGGTCCGGGGAGAGCGCGCGGATCCTCTCCACCACGTGCGCCACCCAGTCCTTGTGCAGGAGCGGGCCCACGTGCACGTCCGAGATCTGCACCAGCCGGAACCCGGCCAGCTCGCGGGGCAGCCCGCGCAGCTTCACCTCCAGCTCCTTGATCTGCACGCCGGCCAGGGCGCTGCGCATGCCCACGGCGGAGAGCCCCGCGGCCACCCCGCCCACGCCCGCCGCCAGCGTCCGGGCCAGAAGGACGCGCCGCTGCGGGTCGGGCGCCGCCGGCCCGCTCACCCGGGCGATGAGGAAGGCGACGAGCCGCCCCAGATCCGCGATCCCCAGGAAGGCGACGAGCAGGAAGCCCACCCCCATCCAGACGAAGGAGATCCAGATCGCCGGCCGCACCGCCCAGACCCGGAGCAGGCGGGAGAGGAGCAGCGTGGCGGGCATGGCCACCCCGAGGAGGATCACCGCCGCGGTGAGCGCGCGCGTCCAGCCTTGCGGCAGGTGCAGGTCGCGCACCAGCCGGGCCCAGATGTAGTAGTGCATCCCGCCCACCAGGCTGAGCGCGACGGCGAGGAAGACGAGAAAGGGGAGATGGCGCACGGCGGGAGGATGCCTCAATTCAGGTTTCGGTGCTCAACAGCGCGGCCAGCCGCTCCTCTTCCCGGCGCACGCGCATCACCTTCTCCTGGGTGACGATCACGCTGCCCGCGGGCGCGTCCTTCGGCTTGCGCAGGTGCTTGCAGCGGGTGAAGGCCACCTCCACCGCTTCCTCGCCCCGGGCGGAGGAGAAGTGCGCGGCGAGCAGCGCCGCGTCGGCCAGGGTGCCGGCGTCCGGCGCCTCGCTTGCCCCCGGTACCACCACGTGGGCGCCCTGGACTCCGCGGGCGTGCAACCAGAGATCGTTTCCCCGGGCCACCCGCAGGCTGAGCGCGTCGTTGTCGCGCGCGCTGCGGCCCACCAGGATGGGCGTGCCCGCCCGGGAGAGGAACTTCCGGTAGGGCAGCCGCGGCGCCTCGCCCTTGCCCTTGCGCGCGGGGAGCGCCGGCGCCCGCGTCTCCACCACCGCGAGCTGCGCGGCATCGGCGGCGGACTCCGCCTGCTCCAGCAGGGAAGAGGCGGCCGCGAGCTGCGCGCCCACCTCCGCCTTCCGCGCGGCGATGCGCTGCGCGGCGGCCTGGTAGCGGCGGGCCCTGCGCAGCCAGCGCTGCGCGTTCTCCGAGGCGCTCAGGGCCGGGTCGAGGGCGATGACCACCTCCGCCGCACGGCCCTCCTGGTCGACCCGCGTCCAGTCCTGCACCCGGGCTTCGCGCGCCCCGCGCGGCAGGCGCGAGGCCACGGGCAAGAGGAGCTCGGCGCGCGCCCGCTCCTCCGCGGCCCGCACCGCCCGGGCCGCGTCCTCCTCCACGGCCGCGAGCGTCCGTTCGAGCTTGCGCACCCGGGAGCGGAGCCGCGCCGCCAGCTCCTTGCGCCGGGCGGCGACGCCCTTGCGCTCCTCGTCGGCCAGCGCCTGCCGGACCAGCTCCCCGCGCCCTGCGGGCGGCGTCCCTTCGCCCAGCTCGATCCGCTCGGCGGGCGGATAGACGGATCCGGGCCGGCGCTGCGCCCCCGCCGACGCCCAGAGGATCCTTCCGCTCTCCGCCTCGAGGAGGAGCAGCCCGTCCTCGGCGACCAGCTCGCGCCCGCCGAATTCCAGGCGGGGCGAGGCGGCGCGCCGGTCCTGGGCGATGCCCAGGGAGACGCCGGTCAGCCGCGCGCCCTCGAGCGCGTTGCGCAGCGTCGCTTGCGACCTGGGCGCGGAGTCCGGCGAGGTGGGGCGCTCCTCCGCCAGGGCGGCCATGCGCAGCCGGGCGTCGGCCACCGCCAGCGCGGTGCGGCCGGGGAGCCGGAACTGCAGCACGCAGAGGAGAGGGGAGGGGAGCCAGAGCTTCTGCAGCGAAGCGCCCCGCAGCGCGCGCAGCTCGAGGAGCAGCCGCTTCCGATCGTCGTCGCTGAGGGTGGGGGGCACCGCGGACCTGCCGACTGCTCTCGAACCCGCGGGCGGCCTCCCGCTGTGGAGGCCGCCCGGAACGTCCGGGCTACCTCTTGCGCGAGCTCTTCCTCTTCTTCGTCGAACGCCGTGCGCCTTTCTTGGCGCCTTTCTTCGAGCCCTTCTTCGCAGCCATCGGTCCTCCTCCCGTCCCGAAGTGTCGCTCCCCGCGGAGCTTGCGTCGCACGATACAGACGCGGATCCGAAGCGTCAAACATCTGGACGGCGCGCGACACGCTTGAAGCAGGGCCGCCGCGGTCGCTAGAGTGCTCCGCAGCCATGCGGCAGCTCTCCCTCTTCCCCGGCGAGATCGCTCCCCGATCGGAGCCGCGCGTCGCCGTCGCGCTGGAGGAGCCCGATCGGCCCTCGCGCATCCACCTCGTTCCCCACGGCGCCAGCCTGGTGCTGGCCTCGCGCCTCTCCTCGCTGCTGCGCGAGCCGGTGGAGGTGGAGCTGACCGACAACGCCTGGACCATGGTCAGCTACCGCCGCGTGCAGGGGCGGCTGTGCTTCCGCCTGCACCACATGTTCGCCGCCGCGCACGACCCGGTGATGCGCGCCCTGGCCGGCTTCACCGGCCGCAACCGCCGCCCGCACGGCCGGGCCATCGACGAGTACGTGCGCCAGAACCGCGAGCTGATCCGCCCGGTGGCCCCGCGGCCGGAGGCGCCCCTCGCCCCCCGGGGCCGGGTGCACGACCTGGCGGAGATCTACGCGAAGCTGAACGCCCGCTGGTTCGGCAGCGCGGTGCACGCCCGCATCGGCTGGGGACGGCGGAGCGCGGGCGGCCGCCGCCGATCCATCAAGATGGGCGTGTACTTCCACGACCAGAAGGTGATCCGCATCCACCCCGCGCTCGACGATGCGCGGGTGCCCCGCTACTTCGTGGAGATGGTGGTGTTCCACGAGATGCTCCACCAGGTCCACCCGCCCGCCACGGACGGGGCGGGCCGGCGGATCGTGCACGGCGGCGAGTTCCGCGCCGCGGAGCGCCGCTTTCCCGGGTACGCCCGGGCCCGCGCCTGGGAGAAGGCGCACCTGCATCTGTTGCTGCGCCAACGCTCCTGAGAGGGAAATCACGGTGGCCGGAGGGCGGCGAAGCTACCTTCCACGCGCCTTGCTCCGCCGGCTTCTCGCCCTCCTCCTCCTCGCGGGCTGCGCCACGCCCTACCAGCCGTTCGAGGGGAAGCCGGTGCTCGCCGCCATCCGCTTCGAGGGCAACGACGGCATCTCCAGCGGCGACTTGATGAGCCACATCGCCACCGCCCCCACCGGCGGCTTCTTCAGCAAGACCGCGCGCTACTACGACGCCGATCTCTTCGCCATCGACATCAAGCGCATCGAGCGCTGGTACAACCGCAAGGGCTACTACGAGGCCAAGGTCGCCGACGTCCAGGAGACCAGCGACGACATGGGCCGCGTCACCCTGACGGTGAAGATCGACGAGGGGAGGCGGGCCAAGGTGGAGCAGGTGGACCTGAAGGGCCTGGAAGGCCTGCCCTCCAACGAAGTTTCCGACTTGCGCAACGCGCTTCCCTTGCGCCGCGGCCACGGGTTCGACGAGGACGTCTACGACAAGTCGAAGGACGTGCTCCTCGAGCAGCTGCGCGAGCTGGGCTTCGCCAAGGCCCAGGTGCGCGGCCGGGTGGAGGTGGCGCCCGCCGCGGGGACCGCGAACGTGGTCTTCCAGTGCGATCCCGGCCCGCGCTTCCAGTTCGGCAAGGTCACCATCTCCGGCAACGCCCGGGTGAACGAGGAGGAGATCGCCTTTGCCGCCGGCATCGAGCCGGGCAAGCGCTACAGCCCCAAGGCGCTGGCCCTGGCCCAGCAGCGTGTCTACAACCTGGGCGCCTTTTCCGGCGTGCGGGTGGGGCTGGAGCCGCTGGGCGACGAGCCGGTGGCCGACGTGCGCATCAACGTGCGCGAGGCGCCCTTCCAGACCATCCGGCTGGGCGTGGGCGGGTCGGCCGAGGAAGGCCGCTGGGAGCTGCCGCGGCTCACCGCCGAGTACACCAACCGATCGCTCCTCGGCGGCCTGCGCCGCCTGGAGCTGGCCAGCACCATCGGCTACGCCTTCGTGCCCAACCCTTTCCCCGGCCAGTACGTCGCCGACCAGTCGGGCATCACCACCCTGGACAGCGCGCAGGTGACGGTGCCCAACGTCTTCATCCCCGGCCTGGAGTGGGTGACCCGGGGCGAGTACGCGCGGGAGATCCAGAGCGGGTTCTCCTACCAGGACGTGGCCGCCCGCATCGGCCTGCTCTACCGCCGCGCGCAGCACTCGGTCAGCCTGTCGATGAACTTCGTCCGCTACTTCGAGGTGGAGCTGCGGGGGACCGACCTCTCCAGCGTCAGCGGCGCGGCCATCGCCCAGGACTGCCCCAAGGCCTGCAACCTCCTCTACCCGGAGCTGCGCTACACCTTCGACGCGCGCGACAACCTCATCGAGCCCACCGAGGGCTTCTACGGCAGCGTGAGCTTCCAGCAGGCCCTGAAGCTGAACTCCACCTCCTTCAGCTACTTCCGCATCAACCCCGAGGTGCGCGCCTACGCTCCCATCTACCGGTTCGCGGTGCTGGCCCTGCGCGCCGAGTACGGCGGCCTCTTCACCGAGACCGCCAACGGGGCGAGCCCCTTCACCCAGCGGTTCTACCTGGGCGGGCAGAACGAGCAGCGCGGCTACGCGGGGCTGCAGCAGGGGCCCAAGCTGGGCGCCACGCCCTGCACGGTGGGCCAGACCGCCGGCTGCGACCAGCCCTACGCCACGGAGACGGTCCCCATCGGGGCCAAGGGCGCGTTCCTGGTCTCTGCCGACCTGCGCATCCGCGCCGACTTCATCCTGCGGAATCTGATGATCGTGCCTTTCGTCGACGCCAGCACCTACGGGGACGATCCCAAGCACCCCTTCGTCAACGGGCTGGAGGTGGCCCCGGGGCTGGGCCTGCGCTACGTCACTCCTTTCGGCCCCATCCGCTTCGACGTCGCCTACTTGCTCAACTCGCGGGACGTGGTCACCGAGGCCCTCAAGGACGACAAGGGCAACGTGGTGGTGGCCCCCACCAGGGTGTCCGTCAACTGCGCGGACAACACGCCCGGCTGCATCGGGTTCTCCCGCATCGCCTTCCACATCTCGCTCGGGGAGGCTTTTTAGCTAGCTCCCGAGCGCGGTTGAGATGCGGACGGCCGCCAGTATGACAAGAATGCAGGGACAGTGGCCGAACCGACGCCAGAGACCACCGCGGTCGCGCCCCGGGCGCCCGGGCCTCCCCGCGCGCCGAGGCCGCCCTGGCGGAGGGTGGCACGCGTCGCCGTCATCGCCTCGCTGGCGGTGCTCGGCTTCGCCCTGCTGGCGATCGGCTCGGTGCTCGCCTGGCTGGGAACGAAGAGCGGCGCCGAGGAGCTGGCGCGCTTCGTGGCCAACGAGACGCGCAACGCCATCGAGGGAGACCTGCGGGTCCGCGCCCTGCGCGTGGGCGGGTTCCTCCGCGTTTGCGCCGAGGGAGTGGAGCTGCGCGATCCATCGGAAAACAAGGTGCTCAGCGCCGACCGGGTGTGCGCCAGCGTCGCGCCGCTGGCCCTGCTCCGGCAACAGGTGGTGATCCGCCAGGCTCTGGTGGAGAGGCCCTGGGTCGAGATCGCCCGGGCGAAGGGCAGCTCCCAGACCACGCTCCAGCGCGCCATCCACCCGCGCAAGCCCCCGCAGCCGGGCGGAAGCAGCGGCCCCTTCGCCTGGAAGATCGAGGTGAAGAAGCTGGAGCTGCGCGGCGGATCGATCACCGTCCGCCCCGAACTGGGCGATCCGGCCACCTTCGCCGTCCAGGACCTCGACATCGGCGAGGCGCATGCCCGCTACGCGGCGGATTCCGCGGCGGCCGCCCTCAGCCTCGCGGCGCAGCTCTCGGCCCCGGGGAAGGCCCCCGTGGCGCTGGGCCTCGACGCCACCATGGAAGGCGCGGGCTCCGCCGCCACGATCTCCCTCCGCTCGCTCCGCCTGAAGCTGGGGGAGAGCGGCTTTCTCGCCAGCGGCTCCTGGGACCTGGCGCGGCAGGCGGGCGAGATCAAGCTGCGGGAGCTGGTGCTCGTCCCCAGGGACCTGCAGGTGCTCGTTCCCAAGGCGCCGCTGGAGGGCGCGGTGCGGGGGGAGATCGATCTGAAGAGCGACGGGAAGACGGCCGGCGCAGACCTGCGCCTGCTCGCCGGAGGCGGCCGGGTGCAGGCGAAGCTCACCTCCACGCTGGAGAAGGCGCCAACCTGGGACGTGCAGCTCACGGTGGAGAAGATCGATCCGGGGGCCATCTCCCTTCGCGCGCCCAAGGGCGAGGTGACCGCCCGGGCCTCGCTGCACGGCAAGGGGCTGCCGAAGCTCGACGAGCATGGGGTCAGCGGCGAGCTGGCGGCTGCGGTCCACGTCGGTCCGGCGCGCCTCGACCGGGTGGGCCCTGTCGTGGCCGACCTGGACGCCACGCTGCTGCGGCGCTACGCCATCGTGAAAGCGTTTACCGCCACCGCCCTGGGGCTGGAGCTGAAGGCGCGCGGGGCCGCCGCCTACGATCAGATCTCCTTCGACCTCGACCTGCGGGCCAAGGACCTGGCGCAGGTGGGCCGCGCCACCGGCGCCTTGCGGCGCGGACCCAGCTTGCCGCTGGCCGGCTCGGCGCGGCTGCAGGCGCGCGTCACCGGCTCGCCCCGGGCTCCCGAGGCGGATGTACAGCTGCGCGCGCCTTCGCTGCGGCTGGGCCAGACCCTCGACGCGGAAGGGCTGCGCGTGTCCGGCACGCTGCACGGCTCCCTGCAGGCTCCGGACGGCTCCTTGCGGGTGGCGGCGCGGCGACTTTCCGCCAGCGCCGTCGACCTGGGCGCTCCCCGCATCGATCTCACCTTGCAGTGGCCCTGGGCCCACCTGCGCACCGGCGCCCGGGTGGCGGGCGGCACGCTGGAGATCGCCGGCGACGCCCGCATCGACGAGGACAAGGATGGGCTGGTGCTCTCCAACTTCGTCATCTCCTACCCGGGCAACAGACTGCAGCTCGCAAACGACGCCAACCTGCACTTTCGCGAACAGCTGATCCTCGAGCCCATCGACCTGGTGGGCGAGCACGGCAGCGTGCGCCTGCAGGCGCAGGTGCAGCCGCCCCCCGGCCGCGTCGACGCCAGCCTGGTGATCTCGAAGTTCGAGCTCGATCATCTGCCCCAGTTCGTCCTTCCCCAGGGGCTCGGCCTGCACGGGGTGGTCGACGCCCAGGCGGTGGTGCAGGGACCGCGGGGAAAGCCGGACCTCGACGTCAAGGCGGACGTGCGCGGCGCCGGGGCCATCCCGGCGGGGAACCTGAGCGTCGATGCGCACGCCCAGGCCCACGTGCACCACGGCATCCTCCGGACGGAAGGCTGGGCGGCGGGAGGCGAGGTGCTCCGCCTGGACTTCAAGGGGCAGCTTCCCGTGCAGGTGGCCGGGCTGCCGCCCAACGCGCCGATCCAGTTCGAGGCGAAGCTGGCCCAGCTCGATCTCGCCCGGCTGGGAGAGACGGCGAAGATCTACGCGCTGCAGGAAAGGCGCGTGCACGGAATCATCGACGCGCGGGTGGCCGCCAGCGGCACGCTGGCCTCGCCGCGGGCCACCCTCGCCCTGGACGCGCACGACGTGGGCAGCGCCGCCCTGCAGCAGATCGATGGGCGCGCGGGAGTGCTCCTGGACAACGATTCGCTGGCGCTGGATGCGCAGGTGCTCCTGGGCGGCGAGCCGGCGCTGGGGCTCAAGGCGCAGGCGCCCTTCGACCTGATGCGCGCCTTGCGCGAGAAGGGATACCTGCGCGGGGCGCTGGAGCGGCCGCTGAAGGGCGAGCTGGCCATCACCGAGCTTCCCCTGGAACGGGTTTGGAAGTCTGGCCTGCTGCCGGCGGAGAGCTCGGGCACGGTGAGCCTCTCCGCCCGCCTGGGCGGGACGCCCTTGCGGCCCACCTTGCAGGTGGACACCCGGGGCAAGGACGTGAGCGTGGGCCGGCTGCACGGACTGGCGTACCAGGGCGAGCTGGCCATCGCCGACAAGGTCCGCGCCACGGCCGGGGCGCAGTCGCAAGGGGACGTGGTGGCGCGCCTGGACGGCTCGGCCGCCCTCTCCGGCGCGGAGCTGGTGCAGCTTCTCACGCACCGGGCGGACGAGGCGGTGATCGCCCCGCTCCTGGATCGCGCCGGCTCCCTCGACCTGGAGATCCCCGGCCTTCCCATCGCCCGCGCCTCGCAGCTCGCCGGGCGCCCCGGGGTGGCCGAGGGTCGCATCACCGGAAAGGTCGTGCTCACCGGGACCGGAGCGAAGCCGCGCCTGGTCGGCCAGCTCCGCGTGCAGGACCTGTCCGCGCAGGCGAAGAAGCTCGGCGCCGCGGATCTCTACCTGGAGGCCAATGCCAAAGGCGGGCTGTTGCACCTGGCGGTCGACCCGCCGGGCGGAGGGAACCTCCTCAGCCACGTCAAGCTCGACGCCGACCTGGGGGGGCGCACGTTCCTCGCCCGGGGGACGGCCGCGCTGCGCGAAGGGCGCCTCTCCGGCGACCTGCGCGCCAAGGCCCTCGACATCTCCTTCCTCTCCGGGCTGATCCCCAACTTGCGCCGCGCGGGCGGAACGCTGGAAGGGACGCTGGCGGTGGGCGGGACCGTCGCCCGGCCGACGGCGGAAGGGGAGGCGCACCTGCGCCAGGGGCTCTTCGACGTGGTGGGACAGGGCGTGTACGACGACCTGCGGTTCGATGCCCAGTTCTCGCCCCGGGAGGTGCTGATCGATCGCATCACCGGCTCGGCGGGCAGCGGCACCTTCAGCGCCATCCTGGTGGCCTCGCGCCGGCCGGCCCCGGACGGCAGCGACCCCGACCGCGTCGAGTTCACCGGCGAGATCCACCTGGGCGACGACGAGTCGGTGCGCGACCGCAAGGCGCCTGGGACGGACCAGCCGCTCTCCTCCGGGCCGGTCCCCCTGCGCCAGGCCGGGGAGCAGCGCGCTGACCTCTCCGGCGAGCTGGACCTGTTCGGCGACTACACCAAGGGCGCGCTGACGGTGAACGGGAAGATCCCCGACGCGCGCCTCGCCATCCGCCAGCTCCCCGACAAGCGGCTCCCCTCGCTGAAGGAGAACCCCGACGTCTTCCTCGTCCAGCCCGGGCAGCGCCCCCATCCACCCGGGCGGTCAGCGGAGGAGATCGAGGCGGAGGAGCGGGCGCGGCAGAACGCCACCTTCCGCCTGCACGCGCACCTCGACCTCGACCACCTCTTCGTCAAGGCGCCGGACTTCGAGTTCCCGGTGCGGAGCAAGATGAACTTCGAGTACGACGCCCGCCACCCGGACACCCCCTCCGCCGACGGGGTGGTGCACGTGCCCTCGGGATCGTTCAACGCCCTGGGGCGACGCTTCACCATCGAGGACGCGAAGATCATCGAGACCGGGGGGGAGATCGGCAATCCTGAGCTGGAGGTGAAGGCGACTTTCGACAACCCGCAGGCCAAGGTGACCATCACCGTCACCGGCACCGTCCGCGAGCCGAAGGTCGTCATGGGCTCCAATCCCCCGATGGAGCAGGACCAGATCGCCTTCTTCCTCGCCACCGGCCGCGTCCAGGGCCGGGCCACGCAGTCGGGCGGCGGCGTCGATCTCTCCGGGGCCGCCACCAGCGTGGTGGGCGCGCTCCTCTTCGGCCAGGTGCGCAAGGAGCTGACCGACGTGCTGCCGGTGGACGTGATCACCCTCGACACCAGCGCGCAGGGGGTGTCGGGAGCCAGCGTGGGCAAGTACATCGGCGACCGCGTCTTCATCGGCTATCACCAGCGCTTCACCGTGACGCCGTACGAGAACACGGTGGAGGGCCGGCTGGAGTACGAGATCACCCGCGCGCTGTCGGCGGAGGTGGTGTACGGGGACCGCAACAAGGATTTCTCGGTGCTGTACACGCGGGATTTCTAGGAAAAGCCGTGGACGCGGGTGTGGACGTGATTGGCCGCGGACGCTTTTTTTCGATCACGGCCACGTCGCCGTCGCCGTCGCCGTCCACGATCACGTCCACGTCAACGCTCACGTCTACGATCACGTCCACGATCACGTCCACGATCACGTCCACGTGATCTATCGATACCTGACCCGGATCGCCCACCCCAGCGCGATCAGCCCCTTGAGCACCTGCGGCACCCGCCGCAACAGCGCCGTGGACGGCGGCCGCCTCTCCCGCAGGGCGATGGGAATCTCCCGCACGTCGCGCCCCATCCGCTGGGCGCGGATCACCAGCTCGCTGGCGAAGAGGTCGCGATCCACCACGCAGGCGCGCGCCACCTCCTCCAGCCGCTCCCGCTTGAACGCCTTCAGCCCGTGCGTGTCCGTTCCCTTGAAGCCGGTGATGAGGCGGAGGAGCACGGTGATGACGCGGGTGGCGAGGCGGCGGACCAGCGGCCGGGCGTCGTTCGCTCCCTTCATCGCCTTCGAGCCGATGACCAGATCCGCGCCCTCCCCGAGGATGGGCAGGGCGCGCAAGTAGAAGCCCACGTCGCAGAGATCGATCTCGTCGCAGATCACCGTCTCTCCCCGCGCCTCCAGGATGCCCCGCTTGAGGGCCTTCCCGTAGTTGGGCTCTGCCTCATGGAGGAAACGGATGCGCGGCCTTTCGCTGGACAGCTCCCGCAAGACGCGCAGGGTGCCGTCGCGGGAGCCGTTCTCCGCCAGGATGATCTCGTAGTCCCAGCCCAGCTCGT